>JAWBOF010000067.1:0-7166 GCA_038826685.1 Bathyarchaeia archaeon | reverse complement strand
CTGCGGACTTCGTGTCACGGTATTATCGCCTAAAAGGTGCGTCTGTTCTTTACTTTACGGGTTCGGATGAGCATGGGCCTCCCATAGAAGTGGAAGCCGTCCGCAGAGGAATTCCACCGAAGCAGCTTACCGACGAAAACCACAAACTAATAGTCGACCTGTTCGAAAAATGGGGTATAAAATTCGACAATTACACCCGCACCGAAAGCCCAACACATGTTAAATTTGTCCAAGAAACCTTCCTCAAAATCTACGAAAACGGCTATGTTTTCACTGAAGAGACGACTCTTCCTTACTGTCCAAAATGTGAAAGATATTTACCTGACAGGTTCATAGAAGGCGTCTGCCCATTCTGCGGCTACAAAAGCGCCCGCGGGGACCAATGTGAACAATGCGGACGGCTACTTGAACCCACAAAACTCATTGACTCCTACTGCGTGATTTGCAAGTCAACCCCAACTCAAAAAAAGACGAAGCACTGGTATTTCGACCTGCCAAAGTTTGCCGAGCCGCTTCGAGAATTTATCGAAACTAATAAGCAATTGCCTGACAATGCACGGAAATTCAGCCTTAACGTGATTAAGGAAGGCTTGAAACCACGCGCCATAACACGAGACAACAAGTGGGGAATTCCCGCTCCGTTTCCCGGCGCTGGCGATAAGACGATTTATGTTTGGCTTGAGGCTGTTTTAGGCTACGTTTCGGCTACCGTTGAATATTTTGAAAAGAAAGGAGACAAAGAAGGCTGGAAACAATACTGGCTCGACAAAAACGCCAAAACAATTTACTTCATCGGAAAAGACAACATACCCTTCCACACCATAATTCTTCCCGCCCTGCTTCTTGCAACGAAAGAGGGGTACAATCTGCCTTGGAATGTGTCGTCCACCGAGTTTCTACAATTTCAAGGCTTGAAATTCTCGAAAAGTCAACGCGTCGGCATATGGATCGACGAAGCACTACGGCTTTTTCAGGCAGATTATTGGCGCTATTATTTGTTGGCATCGAGGCCAGAAACGAAGGACGCTAACTTCAGCTGGGAACAGTTCAAAGAAAAAATAAACGCCGATCTTAACGACACGTTTGGCAACTTTGTTCACCGCACGTTAACTTTTATCAACCAACACTACAACAGTGAAATTCCAACGCCCACAAAACTTGGAGCAGACGAAAAACGGATTTTAAAAAGCGTAGAGAAAAAAGTCGAAAACGCAGCAAAGCTTCTGGAAGAATGCAAGATTCAGGCAGCCTTGAAGAATGTGATAGACATCAGCCGAACAGGAAATCAATACCTAAACGAGAAGGAACCATGGAAACTGCTCAAGACCGCCCCGCAAAAAGCCGCAAACGTGTTTTACGTGGCTGTGCAGATTACGAAAACACTCGCGGTGGTTCTTGAACCGTTTACTCCGTTTACTGCAGAAGAACTGAGAAAACTCTTAAACTTATCAGAAAACACCCAAACGCTCAGATGGAGCGAGGCAACAAAACCGTTACCTTCTGGGCACAAGATAAACAAGGCAAAACCTTTATTCCAAAAAATAGAAGCAAAAGAAGAAGAATTACAGAAAAACTTGGAGCAGATGAGAATGAGCAAGGCTAAGGTTAGTTTTGAAGATTTCTCTAAGCTGGATTTACGAATTGGCAGAATAGTCAAGGCCGAAAACGTACCCAAATCAAACAATCTCGTGAAACTATCCATAGACATAGGCGACGGAGAGATTAGACAAGCGGTCGCGGGAATCGCCAAGTATTACGACACTAAGCAATTGGAAGGAAAAAACGTGGCTGTCGTGGTGAACTTGGAGCCTCGACAAATCTTTGGTTTAGAATCTCAAGTGATGATTTTGGCGGCGCAAGACGGCGATGTTGTCTCGGTTCTTCAGCCCGACCGCACAGTAAAAGCGGGCAGCAAGATAAAGTGAAGTCGTTGCCGCTTAAAATCGACCTTCACGTCCATACGTGCTATTCTTACGATTCTACTATAACACCGAAAGAACTGGTGACGTACGCAAGAAAGAACGGGTTGGACGCTGTTGCCGTAACTGACCACGACTGTATCAAAGCCGCCTTGAAGCTAAGCAGACACAAAGATTTCTTAATAATTCCAGGCATCGAAGTAAGCACAATTCATGGCCACGTGTTGGCGCTTGATGTCGCAGAGAAATTTCCGCCCAAACAAGATGCGTCGACTACTATTAACGAAATTCATCAAGCGGGGGGAATCGCCGTTGCCGCGCATCCTACTGCTTTATATCGAGGAAAAATGCGGATGTACGTGACGAAAAAGTTTGACGCTATAGAAGTGATAAACGCCTCTTCAATTCCGTTCAGCTTCTCAAACCACATCAACCACAAGCTCGCTGAAACTTTTAATCTTCCCAAAACCGGAGGAAGCGATGCTCACTATGCTCCCGAGATTGGGATGGCTTACACTCTGGTAGATGCAGATTTGGAGAAAGACGAAATAATTCTTGCCATAAAAAAGGGGCGAGTCACTGCTTGTGGGAAAGCGATTCCTTGGCAGATGCGGTTGAAAAGAGAGGCTTTAAATCTTAAAAAAAGAGTGTTGAGGATTTAGGCGTCAAAGTTTTCCAGTTGATAGAGGTTTTTGAACTCGATGTTTAACGGTTTTTCTGGTTCACTCGTGTAGGGCTCAAGGTTGTAGAGTTTTGGCGCTATTGTTCCATACCCGCTGAACAGGTAGGGCGAGTTGACGCCGGTCATGACTAGTGTCACTTTGAGCACACCGTTTACCTCAGGGTTCACCCGAGCGCCCCAAATCACGAGAGCGTCGTTGTGCATCATCTCCGTTACTATTTCACCGACTCGGTTGGCTTCTTCGATGGTCATGTGACTGTCACCTGTCACGTGTATTAAAGCACCAGTTGCACCTGCATAGTCTATATCGAGCAGCGGACTGCACAAGGCTTTTTTGACAGCCTCTTCTGCACGGTTTGGGGCGTCTGATTCGCCGATGCCGACAACTGCGATGCCGCCGCGTTTGACTATCGTTGTGAAATCCGCAAAGTCAAGGTTGATGAGGCTAGGTGCAGAAATCGTCTCTATAATTCCCTTAATCATGTTGGCTAACACTTGATCTGCTACTTTAAAGGCCTCGTTTATGGGCATTTGAGGCACCAAGTGCATGAGTTTATTGTTGTCGATAACCACGACAGTATGGCATTCGCGTCTCAGTTCAGTCAACGCATGAGCAGCATTTTTCATCCGTCCCTTCTCAATCCTGAAGGGGGTAGTGACTACGCCGATGGTTATTGCACCGTTTCTTCTCGCAACCTCGGCTACTACGGGTGCTGCGCCAGTTCCCGTGCCTCCACCAAGCCCCGCTGCAACGAACACTATATCGGCTCCTGAGAGCAAATCTTCAACCTTTTTGCGTGATTCTTCTACCGCCGCTCTTCCAAGTTTCGGGTTACCACCTACGCCTAAGCCTCGCGTTAATTTCTCGCCTATAAGCAACTTGTGTCGAGCTTTTGAAACTCGTAAATGAAGTGCATCCGTGTTTATGGCTATAGTTTCCGCGCTTGTGATTCCCATCTCAGTTAACCTAGTAACCATATTGTTCCCTGCACCGCCGACACCGACAACCAAGATTCGACAGTTTCCAGGTTGCTGGGCATCCTTGACGGCTGCGTCCTGCCAAGCGTATTGTAGCGCTTTGCTTAAGGGCTTGGAAGTTTTAGTCGCCATTGGGCTTTCTCCCCCAAACCTCGATGCTGATTAAATCACGAATAGCGACGCGAATCGCTTCCGCCCGGTTGGGATAAAACCGTTCGTTGACCAACTTGTCTAGAGCAGTGATGTAGGGCTCGGGAAGATAAAGTGTTATTAACTTCATACCACAATCCTCCTTTCGGTGAAGCCTAACACATATGCTATAGAATATAGCAGTTCATATTATGCTACAAATATGATTTAAACATGTTTGAACCATTAATTTATAAGATTTTCTATCATTCCATTGCTTTTTCATGTAAAATTCTTGCGAAAACGAGAACATTTATGTCTTGGTTTTATTGTTAAACTTGTGTCCTTGCGATGGTGGGCTTTGTGAAAGTTTTCGTTCAGGGTTTTGGCTGTTCTTCGAGCATCGCAGACGCCGAGGTTATGGCTGGTTGTTTACGCGACGCTGGGTTTGAACTTGTTGACTGCGTTGAAAAGGCCGATGTCGTCGTTTACAATACTTGCGGGGTCAAAGCGCCAACAGAAAATAAGATGTTTCATTTGCTCAGGACTGTGCCAAAAGAGAAACGTTTAGTGGTGGCGGGGTGTTTGCCCCTCATTAACTACCCTCGGCTAATGCGTGATGCACGGTTTGACGCGGTTGTGGGACCGGCTTTCGGCGACAGAATTATTGAGGTTGTTAAACGAGTCTTGAGCGATGAAAAAGTCATTTTTCTAAACGGTTCTTTGAGAAACCAGCCGCGCTTGAATTTGCCGCGTGCCCGTGTCAATTCAATAATAGGCATCATGCCCGTTGCTTATGGTTGTGTGGGCGAATGCAGTTATTGCTGTGTTAGGTTTGCGCGAGGTGCGTTGCGGAGTTTTAGAATCGAGGAGATTGCTGATTATGTCGAGAAGAGTTTAAACGCGGGCGTCAAAGAATTTTGGTTTACTGGACAAGATGTGGCGTGTTATGGACAGGATTTGGGCGTTGATTTTGTAGATTTGTTGAAACATGTCTGTAACGTTAACGCTAAAGAGGACTTTTGGATTCGTATAGGCATGATGACACCGAACGGCTTAAAGCCTCTTCTGGAAAGTTTTACTAGTTTTCTTTCTAGCCCCGAAGGAAAATCACACGTTTTCGAGTTTTTTCATGTGCCTGTGCAGAGCGGGGACGATGAAGTGTTAAAATTGATGAACAGAAGGTATACGGTTGACGATTTTAGACATGTTATCTCTGTGCTTAAACAAACATTTCCACGAGCCACAATCGCCACAGACGTGATCGTTGGTTTTCCCGGAGAAAGCGAAGAAGCCTTTGAACACACAATGCAACTCATAGAGAAAATCAAACCAGACATTGTGAACGTAAGCAAATTTTTCGCTAGACCGAACACTTCAGCCGAGAGAATGGAGAAAAAAGTCGAGGCTGCAGAGATAAAACGGCGAAGTGAAGAGATGGCGAAATTGGTTCGGCAAATCGCATTACAGAAAAATAAGGCTTGGGTTGGCTGGAGTGGTTCTGTGCTTATAGACGAAAAAGGGAAAAAGCCCAACTCGTGGGTTGGACGAAACTTCGCCTACAAACCAATCGTGATACAGCATGAAGATAATTTGCTTGGAAAAACCTTGAATGTACAGATTGTTGACGCTTTTCAATCCCATTTGAAGGGAGAGATCGTTTAGCCTCCACCTACTGGGGGAAGAATTGCAACTGTGTCGCCGTCATTGAGTTTGGTTTTTAGCCCCTCAAAGGTTTCGATGCTTTTTCCGTTAATGAGGAATTGTAGAAAGCCTTTCACGTTGCCGCTTTCATCGTACACGTATTCCTTGAATTCTTCGCCGTAGCGCTCTTCTAGTTTGCGCAGGCGAGTTGCTACGGTTAATTTGTTGTTTGTTTCCACTGTGACTTCGCCTTTGCCTGCGAGTTCTCTAAGTGTCGTAAACAGTTTTACAGTGACTTTCAAGGCTCACTCACTCTCATTGAGAAAACTGAAACAAAACATATAGAGGTTACTCTGCAAACACCGAATTGAGACACAGCAAATCTTAATAAACAGAATCCCAATTTTTATGCTGGCAAACAGGCAAAATGATACCCAAATACTTCTTCCTAACCAAGGGAGTCGGCAAACACAAAGATTATCTTCAATCCTTTGAGTTAGCGTTGAGAAACGCAGGCATCCAAAAATGCAATATAGTGAACGTGTCCAGCATCATACCACCAGGCTGCAAACTCATCACTCGCGAGAAAGGCTTGGAAATGCTGAGTCCAGGTGAAATCACGTTTGTTGTGATGGCAAAGAACTCGACCAACGAACCGCATAGGCTAGTCGCAGCGTCTATTGGCGTTGCGATTCCGCATGGAAGAGAAACTTACGGCTACCTTTCGGAGCACCATTCTTTCGGTCAGACAGACGAGGTTGCAGGAGATTACGCAGAAGATTTGGCCGCCACAATGTTGGCGACAACCATGGGCATCCAATTCGACCCAGAAACAGCTTGGGACGAAAGAAAGCAACTTTTCAAAACCAGCGGGTTCATCATCAAAACAACAAACATAACACAATCAGCCACTGGCGACAAAGGCGGGTTATGGACAACAGCGATTGCAGCAGCAGTCTTCGTACATGACAAGAACAACGAAAATCCGTGACTTGGAACGCGCAAATTCCTCTTTTATTTTTTTTGTTTAGTTTTGGGTTATTCTACTTTTTCACGGACAAAGTCGCCGTATTGCTTAACATCCTTACTTTTCTTTGCCGTTTCTAACCCCTTGTAGCCACTTTTCTGAGAATTTTCTTATGTAGCGCCTCTTCACTGCCCTTCTGCACAAAAACGTTAAAAGAACATGAAAATTAATTAGTCTAAACTTGTTTGGGTTAAATCAAATGGGTTGAAACGTACAGGAAGCGAAAAGTATGCTTGAAGTCTTGGGCAGAGAAAACAACTACATTAAGGTCAGAGACTCCGAAAATGGAAACATCTGCAAAATAGAAGACACGTTCGCTGAGATGTTCTCGATGTGGGTAGGCCGCGTCCTCATCACCGCAGACAACGAAAAATGGGCGCTCACGGCAGCGAGAGTTGCAACCGGATTCGCCTCGTCTATTATTATGTCGCCGGCAGAAGCGGGTATAGAAGGCACCGTGCCCGCGGAGAAAACTCCAGATAAACGTGTGGGCGTGCTTGCACAATTTTTTCATAGAACAAGACCCGACTTGAAGGCGCAGATGATACTGCGCATCGGACAGTGCGTAATGACTTGCCCCACGACTGCAGCGTTCGACGCGTTGCCGGACGCGAAGCGAAGATTGAAGGTTGGAAGAAGCATTCGCCTCTTCGGCGACGGTTATCAAAGAAGAGACACAGTTGCCGATAGGAAGGTTTGGCGTATCCCCGTGATGGAGGGAGAATTTATAATCGAAGACTTGTTCGGCGCAGCAAAAGCCATCGCTGGCGGAAACTTTCTCATCCTC
>JAWBOF010000066.1:3621-7262 GCA_038826685.1 Bathyarchaeia archaeon | reverse complement strand
AACGCCCAGTCTCTGTCATAGAGAACATACGCTTCGAAAATTTTTTGATCGATCTCGGGCGGCACTGTTTGGGTGATCCATTTTCGAGGGATGTAGTTTAAGTCAATAAGCAGTCCGTTTTGTTCTGTGCGTTCCACGTATTCGTAGTCGAATTCATGGTTGTCGACGATCATCAAGTCCACATCGCTGGAAGTCGCGGCGTCTCCTCTGCTTTGGCTACCGAAAAGACTTACGCTTGAGACCGATTCTTGCGCTTTTATGTTTTTGACTAGTTTCTCCAGCGTTTTTCGGGTTTTCTCAGCGAGGTTTAACATTTTTTGGTCATTTCGCAATCGTTAGTTTGACTCTTGCTTTTGGCTATTTTTGAGGTATCAATATGTGGAAGTCCTATTCAAAATCTTTTGCCGTGATTTTTATGAACGAATCGAAATATTTATATAGTAAGTCTCGTCCATAAAATGAATTTGGCGGGCCAGATGAACGGTTTCTGATTCCGAAAGGTGTTGATGAGGAACCATCGTTTGTGACGGCAAGCAGGGACCCTCCTTTGAAGAGGTATCAGCTATGAGTGAGAAAAAGAGGATAGTTCATCAGCGTTTCGCTGATAAATGCCCTGAGTGTGGCAGCGCAAACCTTGTGCATGATTATGATACGGGCGAGACTGTTTGTGGGGATTGTGGTCTTGTTCTTCATGAGCAGATGATGGATAAAGGCCCTGAGTGGCGTGCTTTTACGCAGGAAGAGAAGGAGTCTCGTAGTCGTGTTGGTATTCCTACGTCTTATTCTGTGCATGATAAGGGCTTGTCGACGGCTATCGGCCGTGTTGACAGGGATGCTTTTGGCCGTAAACTTCCTCTTCAAACTAGGTTGCAAATGTGGCGGTTGAGAAAGTGGCAGATTAGGTCTCGTGTTCATTCTTCGGTTGATCGAAACCTTGCTCAGGCAATGGCAGAGCTTGATAGACTTTCTGATAAGGCGTATATTCCGCCTTCTGTGAAGGAGAAGGCTGCGGTGGTTTATCGTAAGGCTCTTGATAAGGGACTGGTGCGTGGTCGTTCTATCGCTGCGATTGCTGCGGCTTCGCTTTATGCGGCTTGCAGGAATACTGGGACGCCTCGTACGTTGCGGGAGATTGCTGAGGCGAGTCTTGTGGATAAGAAGGATGTTGCTCGTTGTTATCGTTTGTTGTTGCGTGAGCTTAGTGTGCAGATGCCGATTGCCGATCCGCTGACGTATATTTCAAAGATTGCTGAGCGGACTGGGATTTCTGGGCGGACTCAAGGCTTGGCTATTGAGATTCTTACGGACGCGAAGAAGCGTCGCGCGGCGGCCGGGAAAGACCCTATGGGGTTGGCGGCGGCGGCTTTGTACATTGCTTGTTTGCAGAATAACGAGAAGAAGACGCAGAAGGATATTGCTGAGGCTGCTGGTGTTACTGAGGTTACGGTGCGCAATCGTTATAAGAGTCTGAAGCGACAGCTTGGATTAGCATTACCTGACTAAACTGTGCTAAGCATTCTCTTCTGGCCCGCCGTTTTACATTATGCCATAAATAAAATTGTTAACAATAATCAAAAATTTTGAGGGGTAGGAGTGGGAGCTAGACGAATGAGGCATCAGCAAAAGGAAGTCGATTTCTCATTGAGACTGCTGAAAAATGGACACTGCGCAAGAAGCCTAAAAAAGAAAAGAAGGCTAAGATTGAACTTCAAAACTACTCGACACATAGATAAACCACTAAACCCATGCGTGCGTTCATACAACTAACCAGAAACCCCTGCATAGTGCTATGCAAAAACGATACTAGACTAGAACCATGCGTGCAAGACACACAAAGCAAAACTTAAGAGAACCAAAAACGCTTCTACATGCTTCAAAACAGAGCGAACAAAAATTGCCAACACCCATCATCCGCATAGAAAACCTAACCAAAAAATTCGGCAGCCTCTACGCCGTTGACCACCTAAACCTCGACATATACGACGGTGAAATTCTAGGCTTACTCGGGCCCAACGGCGCGGGAAAAACCACCACTTTGCTTATGCTTACAACTGTAATCAAACCCACCGAAGGAACGGCATACATAGGTCCATACGACATCACACACCAAACCGACAAATCCCGCACACTCATCGGCATGGCATTCCAAGAACCCAAACTCCTATGGGTCAGCACACCGTGGGACATTTTAGACTGGCACGCAAAAATCTGCGGCCTACCAACAAACGAACGAAAAAAACGCGTAAAATGGGCACTAGAAGAACTTGAACTATGGAATGACCGACACAAAACAGTACATGTGTTCTCAGGCGGCATGAGAAAAAGAGTAGAAATCGCAAAAATCCTAATCCAACGCCCAAAAATCGCCATCGTTGACGAACCCACTGCGCAAATCGACATCGTAGGCAAACACAAAATCTGGAACATGCTCCGCGACCTCAGAGACGAAGGCTCAACCATCCTACTTGCCACAAATGAACTTTACGAAGCCGACGTACTTTCCGACCGCGTGGCAATCATACACAAGGGCAAACTACTCGTATGCGACGAACCAAAGAAACTCAAAGACACAATCCCGGGCGGTGATGTAATCGAAGTCGTGCTAAAAGAAAACATTACTCAAGAACACCTCTCGGAACTGAAAAAAATGAAACGCGTAGTAAACATCCTCACAATAAAACCAAACCACTTAAAAATCTACCTAAACCAAGCCGAAGAAATCCTGCCACAAATCACAGAATTCTTCATGAAAGTTCAAATCCCCATAGCCACAATCCAAATGAACGAACCCAGCCTTGACGATGTGTTTGCGCACTACACGGGCTTGACAATAGAAGAGGCACAAAAGAAATGATCAACCTCCACAAGGTTTGGATAGTAGCAGAGCGCGACTTGCGAATCTTCTTACAATACAAATTTCTCCTAATAATGCGAGCAGCATGGTTCCTCGCCCAAATAGCCCTCTTTGGATTAGTCGTAAACAAAATGCTTGCGCCCGAAGTTCAACAAACAGTAGGTGGCAACTACTACAACTTCTACGCAGCAGGCCTAATAATCGCCATGTTATACTCCACATCAGTTTTCATCGGTTACGACATCTACGAAGAAGCAGACCATGGCGTAATAGAATACCTACTCAGCGTTCCTGTAACACGCAAAGAACTCGTACTCGGCAGATCAATAGGCGGAGGCTTAAGAAGCTTCATCTACGTCAGCCCCATGCTACTTTTCGTCCTGTACATAATCGGCGTCGCACATCCATTGCAGTTTTTAGTAGCATTCATATCGCTCTTCCTATTTGCGTTCGGTGTAGCCGGCTTCAGCATTACATTAGCCGTAAGCATAAAATCCTCTGATGGTTTCGACATCCTGCTTGGCGTACTTGATGCACTCATAGTAAGGCTAAGCACTACGCTCTATCCCATAGCCTACATGCCCTCTTACTACGCCAACATCGCAAGATTTAATCCCTTAACATTTGCCGCTGACCTTTTCCGTTGGGGTGCTGGGATAGAATCCACACTTTTGACGCCTCCTGCAGTTGCAGTTTTCGGTATTGTTCTGTTCTTCTCGGTTTTCACGTTTTTAGGCATCATTCTACACGAGAAAAGGCTTGAAGGAGGCAGTTGGCAATGAAGACA
>JAWBOF010000066.1:0-3611 GCA_038826685.1 Bathyarchaeia archaeon | reverse complement strand
CATAGAACGAGATTTCAAGTACTTCTTTCGTTACAAATGGTGGATCGCCGGCATGATCAGCATGAACCTTGCCGATTTATTAATCATGGCGGTGGTTTACACGGGCATGGTTTCGCAGGAAATCACGCAGCAATACGTCTCGTATTTCGTGTTTTTTGCCCCTGGATTAACCATTACGGCACTCTTTGCTGCAGCGTTCATGATTGGGCGAGAAATAAACATGGAAGTACGACGCGAAATTTCACATTATATGCTGAGTTTGCCCATCAAAAGGTGGGAACTCGCAATTGGAAGAGTTTTGGCTGGAGGATTCAGGGGGCTGGTTTACATGACGCCTTTGCTTATTACAACCGTCACAATCACATACGTGTTCACAAACATTGTTCCGTCCCCGTTGCAATTATTAGCAATTGTTGCTGCGTTACTTTTCATTTCCATAGGCACCTCAGGACTCAGCATCTCACTCGCGATTTCAACCACAAGCTTCGAAAAGTACATCACCGCACGAAGCGTAGTGTACTATGTGCTTTTCTTTTGCAGCACGGTTTTCTATCCCATAGACCTTATACAAAGCGCATTGCCACAAACGCTTGCTCTTGTGGCACAGTATAATCCCTTGAGCGCTGGAGCAGATTTGTCAAGAGCGTTCCTTCTTGGGTACCCGCCTTTTAGCGCCTTCATGTTTCTGGACGTTGCAGTTTTTGGGCTGGTTTTCGCCCTAGTTGCGATGCTGGCATACATGAAAGTGACACAAAAATAGTGTTTCAAAATTTGAGAATGTTTAGCTATATTCTCTAAATGTATAGTTGCATTTTGTGCATCGGAAGAATTGTGTCGAAGATTCGTCGCTTCCTCGTGTTTGCACCTGCCAAACATAAGCCAAATTATTCCCACACTTTGGGCATTCAACACGCATTGTAGGCAAAACCCTAAGTTTCTGTTCCTCTTTCCCAATCACGGCTATGGATTCTTTCTGAGGTTGTTCAATAATTTTCGGGATGGTCGCCACCTTTGCATCTGAAGTGGTTTTCATGTACTTACATTTTGGGCAAGAAAGCACAAGCATGTTTTTTCCGCCGCGTTTCTTTTTAGTTGGAACTAGCCGCGTTCCACACTTTGGACAAAACTCCATTACGATTTCACGCTTCCGATTTCCTTTTCCATGATTTCGAGACTTTTAAATCTTTTCTTGTTTGAATCGATATTCAGACTCCGATTTTGCAACACCTAATTTTTCAACCTTTGCTTTGTCAATCCTGATGCGATAATATGTGCCACACGCAAGGGTTCAGGAACGTTGCTTCGAGTAGAAGATTCCTTGACGATTTTTTCTGCGTCATCTCGTGATATCCCTGCGATTTGCATGTATACGGGGTCTTGGCCGCGTCTAGTTTTTACTTTTATTAGTCGTTGGGAATCCTTAATGATACTCCATCGTTTTTCACTTTCAGGCAGATGCGTCAATGCCTCACGTATATCATCAAAATCAGGCTCTTCTCGAGTAACGGCGATTATTGGCAATCCGATGAGTTGGGAAAGTTTTTTGATGTCTACGATGTTAAAACCTGCAAAAGTTACGCCATTCAACATAACCACTCGAAGTTGAGCGTAATGGGGTGAGGTTGTTATCATCTCTGCAATCTTATCTGTAGCATCCATTCCGTCAATAGTCACCTCGGTTTTCATAACACCGTCTAGCCAATATCCACCTCGAAAAACAACACCCACGATGTCCGCCCAGCCTTTGGTATGTGGCGCGAAGACGCCGTCATCAACCCCTACTATTCTGATTTCTGGTTTTATTGCACGGAATTTTCCAGAAGGCAAACCTACATTCCTCATGAATGCATGTTAAGAACATATAAGAGGTATTATTATTAAGTTTGACGAGCTTATAAAGTACCCCTGTCATGCGGAGGCCACGTATGAAGGCGGAGTTTTTCTCTTTTATGCCCGACCATAGAAGTTTAAAAGAAATTCTAACCGACCACAAACTCGCAAGCCTCGGAGATGCTTACGTGAACCTCATTTACTCCATCGCATTATCGAAAAAGAAAAATGAGCCAACCAGCACAAAAGTGAGCAGTAAAATTTTGTCTCAAGCCTTAAAAAAAGCCAAACTGAGAGAGTTTTTGCCAAAAAGAATGGATAGACACGCGCTCGCGGATTCCGCGGAAGCGTTGATTGTATATGCATGGACAAAAAACGCAATTTCTTTAGAAGAAAGCGTCATAACTTTAACGTTTTCAGATGACACCATAAAATCTTTCACTTCGCTTCTTCTTTTGGCTAAAGAAAGGCTGAGGCTATAGGTGAAGTTTTATTTTTGTTGCCACTCTTTAAGCGCCTTTTCGAACGCTTCACTAAACTGTTTATTTTTTTTCTGCAATTTCTCTGCAGCATTTCTAAGCGCTGTTTCCGGTCTACCCTTAAGCGTACGAACAAAAACAACTGGGTTTGCTGTCAACGGATGCGGTAAGTTATAGCCAGCGATGTCGATTACCTCTTCTTCTAGCAGAACCTTTTGCAGTGCATTACAGAAAGAGTGCCCCTCGCCTTCAATTTCTATTTTTATCTCGTTACCCGTTTTTTTCAAAACCTTCAATTTCAAGTTTGACCCTCCTAAATTTCTCCTTTACCATAATCAGAAGCGACTTTGCGGTTCTCGATTCTACCACAGTTCGGACAACGCATTTTTGTCCGTCGCCACTGAAGCATGTGACCACAATTGGAGCAAAACGCGTAAATTACGCCCAGCATTCTATCGAGTGCTGTGGAAAGGTGAAAAGTTCGATTTGCTTCTGAAACCACTTTGGCGCGCACTATGTCGCCTGTTTTGCAAACGTCAAACATCGATTCTTGATAAACCGGGCTGGCGTCAGAAATGTGCAGAACACCAGTAAATTCGCCGTTTAACGCTCTCTTACCTATCTTTGTAATGCTTATGTTGGCCGTTTGGTTTTGCGTCTGCGCTACTTGACCAACAACGATGCTCCCAGTGTGGGGCACTACTGCAGTGCGAATGACAGGGTACACAGAAACTTCCTTGTTAAGCAAATCTATCAGTGATCGCCCGGTGATCTTGGCGTAAATTGTTCCTTGTCTAACGTACGTGCCTGGTCCTGGTGAAAATTCCTCGATCACGCCTAATCGGTCTCCGGGTGTGACGAAAGCGCCACTTTTTCGTTTCGGTTTACTCATTCTTAACCACTAACTCAGTGCGTAACTTAAAGGCTAAATGATGCTCGATACTTTTCGTTCATGCTGCTCAATAAACCTTTTCTTTTTTCAGCTGGACATCTTTCTTTTCTATAACGTACAGATTAACTGCAAACGTGTGTTTTCGTTTTTGATGAAAGTGGAACATGTAGGGAATACTCATTTTAAGCATGTAGACTGCTTTAATTTCTCCACCGTTTTCTTGAATAAATTCTTTCAAGAAATCTCCTTTCTCTTTCATCGTGTCGACGGCTTTGTGAAGTGAATAAACGTGTCTTCCTATCTGCAAGGCTTTTTTCAAGAATTTTCTGTCTGCCCATTTTTTCTGCACTCCAAACGGCGGGTTCTGCAGCACAGTATCGAAATCCCCACGTACCGCCTCAACGTCCCCT
>JAWBOF010000065.1:0-7284 GCA_038826685.1 Bathyarchaeia archaeon | reverse complement strand
TCAGAAAAGTCGTGGAAACATGCTTCAATGACCAGAACAGCAACGGCTTCCTCATTCTGTACACTCCACAAGGCGCTACGGATCCAGTTTCGATGGCGAAAACAATCGTGGAAGTCTCAAAACAAACCACAAAACCTATCCTTACAGTGTTGATGGGCGAGGACGAATGCTGGAAAGCGCGGCGTATCTTGCAAAAGAATGGCATTCCAGCGTTTACTACACCTGAGCAAGCCGTGTCCATTTTCATGTATATGTACAGCTACACGCAGAACCTTGAACTGTTGTATCAAATGCCCGAAGAGATTTCGGTGGAATTGTCTGTTCCGTCTGTTCTGAGAGAGATTTTAAGAAGGGCGTTTAATGAAGGCCGAGAAGTGCTCACGCAACCTGAATCATTCCAGTTTCTCGAGGCTTACAAGATTCCAACAATAAAAACTGCAGTCGCAACATCGCCAGACGAAGCTGAAACCTTCTCCTCCGAGATGGGTTATCCTGTAGTGATGAAGGCGCTGTCACCTCAGATTACTCACAAATCTAAAGCCGAAGGGGTCATTCTAAACATATGGTCGCCTGCTGAAGTTAGGGCGTTTTTTGACGAACTAGCTGGAAGAGTTAGAAGCTACAAGCCTGAAGCGGAATTCCAAGGCGTGGTCATTCAACCCATGATTCAAAAACATGGATACGAACTGCTTATAGGCGCAAAGAGGGACCTCCAGTTTGGCTCAGTAATCGTTTTTGGTGCAGGTGGAATCGCAACAGAGTTGTGGAAAGACACTGCTATTGGATTTCCGCCTCTTAATCAAGTGCTTGCCAGACGTTTGATGGAGAGAACGGCAATCTATAAGCATCTAACGTCAAAGGATCAGTTGTCCAACGTACGGGTCCTTGACGAAATTTTGGTCAAGTTTTCTCAGATTGTCATAGACTATCCTGAAATAAAAGAAATAGACATAAATCCTCTAATTTTTGACGGAACCAACGCCGTCGCTGTCGATGCGCGGATAGCGATAGACAAGGAGAAAATTTTGCATGGATTTCAGCCTCACGAACATCTTGTAATAGCGCCTTATCCTAAAAAATATGTGTGCCAATGGCAGTTAAACGATGGAACATCGGTTCTTCTTCGCCCAATAAAACCAGAAGACGAACCCCTTCTTGACGAACTGTTCAAGTCGCTCTCGGAGGAAACCATGAGGCTTAGGTTCTTCCAAGTGATCAAGGACATGACTCACGAAACCCTAACAAGATACTGCAATTTAGACTACGATCGAGAAGTCGCCATAGTCGCCGAGGCACAGAAAGACAAAAGAAGACTCATAGGCGTCGGACGAGTCATTCTAGAACCCGGAGGAAAAAACGGAGAATTCGCCGTAGTTGTGGGCGACCAATGGCAAGGACATGGACTTGGATCAAAACTAATTGATTGCATTATTCAAATCGGTAAAGACGCCGGTTTAGAAACAATATACGGGTACGTAATCTCAGACAACACCAAAATGATAAACCTGTGCAGCAAGAAAGGCTTCAAAATGGAACCATTTGACGAAGAAGCACAAAAAGCAACACTAAAACTCGGCTAAAGGAAATCATTTTACAAAACACGTTTTATTATCGTTAGACTGCATTCGCTGTTTTTTGCATCGAAAAGAATAAGCTTCAGATTTTGAACGGTTAAGGATAAGGCGCGCGGGTTCATTTTTTGATGGTCAGCGGGTCTTTTACCTCTATAGTTATGAACGCGTCTTTCAGTTCTTGCAAACGATTTTGAAGGATGCTTTGAAGTTTTGTTCTAAGTTTTTCGTCGTTTGTAGGAGTGACTGTTTCCATCATTTCTGCAAGTTTAGAATCGCCGAGGGTTCCTTCTATCCATTTTTGAAAGTCTTTTCGTTCCAGATGAAATCGTAGACATTCCAATTTCGCGGTGCATATTTTGTTAAGGAACTCCGAAAGACTTTTGGCGCTTTCTCCTGTTGGTTTCCCGATGTTTTCATAGAAGTAGAAGGCTTCCTCATTCCTTAACTCTCTAAGAATCTTAATTGCCTGTTGATCCACTTCTAAAGCTTGTTTTCCTTTAACGCTTTTTTGCTTCCTGATTTTTGGACGCATGATAGATCGCAAGAATTCAAATGTTGAAAGTTAAATTAATCTTTATGAATGCAAAATTCAGACTTAGGATTATAATTACGCACCCTAAGCAGAGGATGCGTTACTGAAGGACTAGAAAAGCTTTTGTCGCGTTCAGTTTAGAAGAATTTGCGTTTCTTTTTTTCGTGACTTTTTTTGCTTTCGCCTAATGCTTCTTGTTCTTGTATCATCGGTTCTTCAGGTACCGTCGCTGTAATGGTTTCCTCTTCAAAGTCTTCCGCTATCCTCTCTGTCGGTTCCGGTGTCGTTTGTAGTTCTTCTGGAGTTTCGGCAGGAGAGGTCGATTCGAACTTGGGTTTTTCGACATCTGATCCTTGCGATACTTCTTCCAACTTCTGTTCTAGTTCACGAACCTTGGCTTCCAACTGAGAAATAGACTCTTGCGTTGCCCTATTGCGGTTTTTAAGCTCTTCTATTGCAATTTTTTCTTCGAGAATTTTTGTTTTTTCTTCCAAGTCTTTTTGACGATCCTGTAGAGAACGCGATTCTTCTTCTAGTCGCGCTTTCATGTTTTGTAGTTCTTCAAGCTGATTTGACGTACTCAACTTTTTCATCCAGCGGTTATGTGGTATTAGCATGCATAACAGATTTATGAAAGCGGCATCTGAATTCAGAATACTAACCATTACAGCGCAAAAATTGAACTTGAAACAGGTCCGAGCTTCTTGATGGTTAAGGTTAGTTATTTGCTTAAGTGAAACTGTTGCGGTGCTGGAGATTGTTATTGTTTTTGGTCTCTTCTGTTTTTCTTTTCGTCGAGTGATCTGGTGGATATCTCTTTAATCAGCGGTTTTCCTCCCTCAATTTCAATCTCTGCGTCGGGGTACTGTTGTTGAAGGCGCCGTCTAACTTCGTCAGCGTCTACGTTTTTGCCTATTTTTGCGTGAACTTTGGTTCCTTCGGACGTCTGAGTTACGCTTACAGAGTATCCGCTGCTCATTTCTTCGTTCTCTAACCTAGAGAATAACTCGTCTGTCTCTTCGAACAGCGACCCTTCAAAGAGCCTGTCTATTATGCTTCTCTCCCTTTTCTTGCGTGCCATTTTGTCGACTTCCCTTAAATCAGTGGTATTTGGTAGCCTTAGTGATACATGAGTTTCTCTTCGTATTTTCTGAGGTGTTCGCTGGCTTCACCTACGTCCATAAACAGCGAGTCCACTCTTTCTACGTCTTCAACCGTGACGGATTTACGTTTCATCGTCGCTGCGTTCTGGGCTGCCAAACTGAGAAGCTGCACGGCGTACCTGAGGGAGGATTTCGCGCCTATTCCTGTTAACCTCTCTAGTGCATCATTGTCCAAGGTCGCTTTCTCTTCTCTCGCCCTGATGCGGAGGATTTCCCTAATGCTTTCTGCGTCATACTCGTTAGTGGCTATGATGACAGAACGATCCACAAGATCAAGCGGGAAGCCCATGGGACTCTTGATGTCTGTCCCGCGGATCGTAGTGACACCCCTGTTTGTGGCAAGAATGATAATGGGAACCAGTTCGCTTTCAAGGGCCCTGCCAAGGAAGCTAAAAGCTTCCAAGTCCAGCAGGTGACTGTCGTCGATGAATAAGACGCCGGGGTGGATGAACGCTTTGCCTTCGTCGACAAGTTTTTTGACGGATTCGTCGACTGCTGTTCTAATTTCAGTGTCGATTTCCTTAGTTTCAGCGCCGCCGAAAAACAGTGAAAACATACCACCGCCCATGCGGTTTCTCGCGTTAATTTCATCCATGTCTGCTAGAGTAAGCGTGTAAACAAATTCTTTCTCTTTTAAAACGTCCCCGGCGGGGCGGGGAATCTTTTCGTTGGTATCAACATCATAAGTCTTACCTTTCGTGCTTTCCATACTCAATCCTAAATTTGCAACTCGGCCCGTCTCGGCGTCGATCTGAATAACATTTCCTTCAGTGATTCCTTGTTGAATTATTTGTTGTGCGATGGAAGCGCCAGCTTCGATGGTCTTCTCCTGTTTGGTGGTCTTCAGCGTAAGCCGTACGCTTTCTGGGATTTTTTGGTAGGGGTTGTAAGGATGTGCCGTGGTTCTTATGTCCACGCCGGCAACTTCGCCTTCGTATACTTTCCGCATCTCGTGAATCTCAACGCCGATGCACTTGCGGATGGCCTCGATCAACACCTCGGTTTTCTTTCGTTCGCTACTGTAGATTTCGCTGCCGCTCATCTGGATGAAGGGAACGTTCATGCCTAGTTCTCTGGATATCGCCACCGCGATGGCCGTTTTTCCAGTGCCTGGAGGTCCTGCGAGAATAACTGTTTTTCCGCTGAGTTTTCCTTCTTTTATCATTTGAACAACTAAACCAGCGGCTTCTCGGGCTTTTTCTTGGCCTACCATGCCGTCTTTTACCTTAATCGCCTTCAGATCTTTGTCCAAACCTAACCCTTTAATGTGTGTATGAGCGCCTATGCGTTCGAAACCGGTGGTTTTCGAGGGGACCTCTTTTATCGTAGCCATATAAATCCACCCGCCAAATTTTTTCATTTTTCCAAAAATTTAAAGTTTCTTAAAAATTTATCGTTCATGAATGGACCTCAGAGTTTTTTGTAGAATAGTCTAAAAATTCTCTGCGATTCGACTGTTTTAATATTACCCGTTAGTCTGTTTATGCTTCCGTGTAGATACGTACCCTACAATGTATGAAACAGAAAAAACCAAAAACACTCCAATCACTCCTGCTGCAAGCGCGCTCACGTACGGATGATCCATTCCTGGAAAAGCATAATCTGACATTAGTCCTGGCCATAATGGTTCGGGCGTGGTTATTCCAAAAGATTCGGCGACTCTCTCGAGACCGTCAGGAAATGTCGACGCGAAAGGTATCAGGGCTGCCAGAAAAATCACTATTAACAGTAGGGCTTTACGATAATTTTTCATAAAACCTCTCTCCTCAGCATTGCCAACCCGTTCAGAACGGTGGGCTGTAGTCTCTGGAGTTGGGAAATCAGCGAAGTCGTTATTGCAGCCTCGCCTATGCCGATTATCGTGTGCCAGAAAAGCATTGAAGGCACGGTTACGAGGATTCCGCCAGCAGAAGCAAACATCGGTGAAATACCAATTTGAAGGGCGCATGCGAGAGAGCCTAAAACTACTGAGAGCCATGAAGCTATAAACACGCTCATCCACACGCGCTTCTGACTTTCAGCGCCGTTAGAGATTATTTTTACGATGTAAAACGAGAGTCCTCCTATTACTGCCATGTTGAAGACGTTGGCTCCGAACGTGAAGATTCCTCCGTCGGCGAAAAAGATTGCTTGTATCATAAGCACAATGGTCATACTTAGGATGGCGGCGTGTGGTCCAAGCAAAACTGCCAACAGTGTTCCTCCTATGAGATGCCCGCTTGTGCCGTAGACTATTGGGAAATTGAGCATTTGTGCCGCGAAAATGAACGCGCTTGAAATTGCGATTAAGGGGACGAATGAACGTGGATAGTTTTCCTTGACTTTCTTCCATGACCAAACAAGAAACACCGCTGAAACGACGTACATGATGATACCGATTGCGGGGGTGAGGAATCCGTCGGGTATGTGCACGTGGGCTTTTCTCCTTAGTAATACTTTTTTAGTAGAAAGTAATACCAAATTAATAAGAGTTTCGTCACTTGCAAGAAAAGAAACAAGCCAATCTTTCAAGGGATAATGATTATTTTTTGAGGACGAGTCTGTGGTTAGATAAAATATAAATTTATACGGGATGCAAGTGAATCGGGGTATTTGTTGTGTCGGGAAAAGGTGTCTCGCGAATTAGCGTTTCCGTGCCTACGGATTTGCTCACAGAGTTTGATAAGACAGTTTCCAGCATGGGCTACGACAGGTCAAAGGCAGTGCAGCTTTCTATGCGCAACTTCCTAACCGAATACAGTTGGGCACATGAGGAAAAAGGCACGGTGGTTGGGACGATCACAATTATTTATGACCATGAAGTGAGAGGATTAGAAGAAAGCCTAACAGACACTCAACACTCGTATGGGGACATAATCAGTTCAGCATTGCACATTCATCTCGACGAAAGAAACTGTTTCCTCGTCATCGCAGTTAAGGGACAAACAAAAGCAATCCAAAACTTGGCAAAAGAACTGATGAGCAAAAGAGGAATAAAACAACTAAAACTAATAACTGTTCTATCGTAAAAACGTCTCTATGATCTATTGTGTGCAAGTTAGCCTTGTTCTCAAACTTAAAATTAAGCCATCTACGCATCTAGAATCGGAAAATAGGGTTACACCTCGATTTTAAATCCTAGCCGATGCTTGATAGAGTACACTTGTACATATTCATTTATGAAACGTTTCAGGAAACCAACTTAATATTCTATGAAGATAAAAAGTTCTGGTATTCTGGATTTATTTTATTATGTTTTTCGCGAATAACATCGCTGATTTTTCGCCAGTCTTCAACTATTTTTGGCCAAAACTCGCTGGATATCACTTGTTTTGTAACGTAATCTTTCATTGGTTTTTCTCGTCTTATTGTCCTTTGGCACCAATTAATGCTAATGAGCCCGCACGTCTCAAGTGTTGAATGCTGTGGTCGACTTAGTTAAGGTCAAGAAGATAGCTTACACTTCTTGCTAAATCGCTAAGGAATCGATGGAGATTTCGTCCTCTGAACGCAAGCAAATTATGGCAACCATATCTTGAACAAGTCTTGCAGTCTTGCTGAAATAAAGTCCCGTGCGTCGCGTCGGAATCAAAACTTGTTCTAATCGGTAAGCATATCGTTTATAGAACCATTTTTTTACGGTTTCAGTTAACGCCAAGTAAGCACCGATTAGACCTGCTAAAACTAGGAAAAATGCGGCAGGTGGTTTCACAAAATGGAACAATTCGCCTAAGGGCGTGAATGGTAGGATTAATGCAAAGCCAACGATGCTTAGGCTGCTTATAAGTAAGGGCATACTTGGTTTGCTCTTGTAGAAAGGCGTTCTTCTCGTTCTTATAACAAATATGATCAAAGTTTGTGTACATAAAGACTCGAGAAACCACGCTGTTTGAAACAGGGGCTCAGTTGCGTTGAAAACAAATAGCATTATGAAGAATGTAAGAAAGTCAAAGATGGAGCTTACAGGTCCTAAGTATATCATGAATCTCCTTATGAAGGAAATGTCCCATCGTTTGGGTTTTTCAACATATTCTGG
>JAWBOF010000064.1:0-7285 GCA_038826685.1 Bathyarchaeia archaeon | reverse complement strand
ATAAAATAGGCTCCTTTAACCTAAACCGCACCGCACTCCTTTTCGCACAACAAATACAGTCCCCACTCCTTTCAAGTCCATGGTTCATCAATTCGGAAAACCTAATTTTCGCAGACTCGGACTTCACAGACATGCTTATGCTTTCTTTTAAAGACAGCACAGGCCTCATTAAACCGTCAAAATACGGTGTCAACAGTTTCAAATCACAGCAGCAATGGGTTCAGTCGTCAGAATGGGCGAGATACGGGAAAATTCTGTTTGATGAGAAGACGCTTCAAACTTCAGGCAGAAACAGCATAAGTGTTCCGTTTAAAACGCAGTCAGACGGCATCTTCGTCTTCTCGGCAAGACTTGGGTTTACGCCATACCGTGGAACCTTAACCATCTCAATCGACGGCGTAAAAGTGAAAGAAATAAAACCAGTCACGAACGGTCCGTCAACACTTCGTTGGGTTAACATCGGCATACTCAACCTAAAAGGCGGCAACCACGAAATCACCCTGTCAAACGACGGAACAGGCCCAAACGACGTCGATGTACTGGCTATGATAAACTTGGATGAATTTGAACAACAAAAAACTCTTTTGGCCAGCACGTTGAACAACTTTCAAGGCAGAATAATTCACATAATCGAACCAGAAAACACGTTTACTTACAATGCCACCGGTGGATGGGCTTACACGCTTTTCCCATACGCTGGGTTTGGGTTACGTTTAAGTGAATTTGGAGGAAACGTAGCCTTAAGCGGAACAACCTCTGCAAGTTCGAGTTTCAACGAGGATTTTGAACCAAAATACGCTAACGATGGCTTGAACACTACTCGATGGGCTTCTTCAGCTGGAAGAGAACAGTGGCTTAAGCTAGAATGGCCTACAACGCAAGAGTTAACGGGTATTCAGATACGCTTTGAAGAAGCGCTGGCAGAAGATTACGCCATCCAGACATGGAACGGCACAGCATGGACTAACCAAATCACAGTAACAAACAACAGCCAAACCGAAGTTTACCACAGATTCCTGCAGCCCATAAACACCACAAAACTGCAGATTTCCATGAATGCCACGGCACAGTACGGTATGGTTAGCATGTGGGAAATCGAGACGTTTTCCAAAACATCCTCCATTTTCTCAAGAATAAATCCGCTACGCAGCGGGCTCTACATGGCTGCCTTTCGTTTAGCCTCGGGTCCAGACTACGGAACAATCCACGTCAAACTCGACAATTATACGCGTTCGATTTCCTGCCAAAGCCAAGACGCAAGGTTTGAATGGCATGAGATGGGACCGATTTATCTCGAAAACAGTGAACATAACTTGAGAATTGATTGTGTTGGAAAAATTGATTTCGACTCTCTGCTGGTCTACTCCGTAACTGAGAATGAAACCCTTCACGCAGATGAACTTTTTGAAAACCAGAGCCAAAAAATTCCAGAAATAGAAATCGAAAAAATCAATTCTGTGCAGTACAACGTGCGCGTAAGGTCGGATGACAGTTTTCTACTCGTTTTTTCCGAGTCCTACCATCCGCTTTGGAGAGCATACGTTGGCAACGAAGAGTTTTCTCCAATAATTGCGGATTTTTTTGTCAATTGTTTTTTCATCACCAAGTCTGGAGAGCTCACGATTGTTTTGTATTTTTCGGGTCAAAGATACACCGATTTAGGCTTAAAAATCTCTCTTTCCACGTTCCTTATCGTCGCTGGATTACTAGTTACTCCATCACGCGTCTTTAAGAAGCTAAAAATGCGTTTAACGAGAAAAAGGAGGCACATGTAATTGCGGATAAAACTTGTCTTTCTTTTAACAATAATTTGCATATCGTCAATTCTAACCGCCGCTTTTCTGGGTTTTTCTGGTTTAAAACCACGTTCTCCTTCAGAAAACACTCCGGCGTCCTTCTCGGCAATCATGAACATGTTCGATGCACCTATCGGCGACGTTTATTTCATGTATCCCGCCGATAACCCCAGCGATCACGCAGCCTACGATATAGTTATGAACATGTGCCGGAACCATCCGCAAATGGAATACTACTACAAACCGGGCGACTTGTACGTGGATTCGGACGGTTACCCCAGACCCAACATCATCAAACGCGGCAAATACATGGTCTTCATCGGGGGGCCCTTCTCCCAAGGATGCGTAAACTACTACGAAACCACGCTACAAGCGCCGGTTAGACTTGGATACAACGGCACGTACATCTGGTGGGAAACAAACAACCAAACAGTCCTAGAAGACTCGGTTATGAAGACTTCAGAGTTAGATCGTCATCACGACATGTTTTTGCTTGAATATTTCATCGATGCGGACGGGAGAGGAGTCTTCATTTGCTACGGGTACGGTTGGCGGGGAACATGGATAGCGACTGATTACCTCCTCAAAGTAGTGCTTCCCAACATTGACCGTTACACTAGGAGTTTTTACGTTTTTAAATGGGTGGACAAGAACAATGACACTTTTCCCGACGTCACTGAAGTAAAGGAGGACAGCCCAAAATATGTCCTTGTGCAAGCCACGCTACAGTCAACAGTTAACAAGACAATCATGCAATGGTTCGCCGATGCAGTTCACTCACGCGGACTCAGGACCACATGGTACATTGGAATATACTCGATAGAAAACAGCGTCGTTTCAATGCTTAAACACTACATAACCCTCGGTGACAGCGTCCAACTCTCCTTCGGCTACGGAGCAAGCGGCACAGACGCCTTTTTCAACAAAATGTCGCCCGAGGCAAGACTGAATTACGTGGACCGTTGCATGGACCAGTTCAAGCGTGTTTTCGGCTATTATCCAACCATGGTCCAAGCCTACTACCTTGACGCCTACACTTTAACCTACATTTCTCTCAGATACCCCGCGGTGAAAGGCGCAGTCGCGTACTGCAACCACGAGGTTTTCACTGATGATTTCAAATCCACCGGCGCGTACTACATGCCCTACTACCCGAGCAGGTACAACACTCTTTCGCCGAACACGGGAAACGATGACAAAATAGACATTGTTGCGATGCCCTACATACAAAGAGACGCCACGAACTCCATCATAAAAGCAAAAACTGGCTACAATCTAGACCCACAGGACGGCTACACTCTTGTGGCGAATTGGCGGGAATATTTTTCGCGGCTTTTTCAAGCATACACCGACGGATGGGATCAATTTGGACTAGCGTTGTACATGGTTGATTTGACGTACCATTACGTGCCGTTTCAGGTAATCGAAAGCGACCTTGACCACATCAGAAATCAAATCAGCACCGAAAGGCTCACGCATGTGGTGGATTCGGAATTCGTGGAATGGTTCAGAATGTCCTTTCAGAATTCTCCTGCTTACAGATGGGAATATATTGACCCTTTAGGCGGGGTCTCAAAATTTGAATGGTACTTTTCACCCCAATTCCGAGTTGGCTACGTGAATGGTACCTTGCTGGAATGGAGAAACTACGTTGCCAGAGTTTATGAAGGATGCTTCAACGAGGCAATCGCCTCCTACGACAATAGCGCTCTGCTTGTTCCTTAGTTAAGAATAAAACGCAGCCTTAGTAGACTTTAACTTCCCATTCCTTGGGACCAGCGAGTATTATTATGCTGTGGGATTTTATCAGGTTCAAGTAGAGGTCGCCGTTTCCTTGCTTGCAGAGTAGTTCGAAATCGTAAACACAAACGGTTATGGCGGGAATCTCGAGTGTCTTCTGCAAAAGCCTCTCATATTTTATCAAGTAATCCACCATCCCGTAGGCGAGGAAAAAAGCCATGTCTTCGATTATGATGATTTTCTTAAACCCTTTCGCGGTTAACTCGTTGTAGACGCTCTTGATCGAGTCTATGCTTTGTTGTAGGTTATTTCCTGCGCTGAAGAAGTATTGTCCGCCCTGGTCGACTAGTCGAAACGCGCCCTTTTGCATATACTTGTCCGCGGCTATGCCGAATTGTTTTAGCGTTATAGCGATGTGCGTAGGGCTTGTTTGGCTGAAGAAATACACAACTCCTCCGCCTTCCTCGAGAATTGTTTTGATGTAGGAAAAAAGCACGAGTTGTTTGTCCTCTGGGTACGTGTAAAACATTATCGCATGATCGTGCGGTTTCAGTTGGTTTACGAACCCGAGTACTTCAGCCTTTCCCAACTCATCCACTAAAATGCAGACTTTACGGTGGCTAATAAATTCTGTAAGGATTATTCGGAATCAGACAGCGGTCGACGCATTAAGAAATCTTCGTTTCTCCGATTGGGCTAGAGCGTCTTTTCCTCGTAGCCGTGACCCACAGATTCCACGTGTTCCTTGCCTGCACCTTGGAGACTTAGTTTCGTCATGCTTTCAAGTTGTGCATGATAACGGTTTATGAAATGCTGCAGAGTTTCTAAGCCCATCAGGTTTCGAAAACTTATGTCCATAAAATCATAACCGCCCGTGTTTGCATCCTTGACAACCAAATAAATTATGAAAGCAGGAAAGTCAGGCCTCGCTAGTATTTGGCTGAGGCAAGTGGCTTTGTCAGGGTTTTCGCAGTCAAAAAAGATTTTCTGCTCAGTCGCAAACCATTCTCTAAGCTTATAAACAGGAACCTTTAACCCTGCATATTTTTGTTCAAGAATCTTTGCGTATTCAACCGCAGAAATAATGTTCGGCAACAAAGTCACCATGCACATAGAATAGGTTCAATCAAATAAATTTCTTTTGCGAAAAAGTAACGTCAAAGTTTTAGTGCGGATTATCAAAAAAGAAAGGGAAAGGATGTTAGAGTTTTCTTGTAGCCGCCCTCTCCAGCGCCACTACGCCGGGAAGTTTTTCGCCCATGAGAAACTCGATTAACGCTCCGCCCGCTGTGCTCACGTAGCCCATTTTCTTCGCAAAACCAAACTTTTCTGCCGCAGCAACCGTGTCTCCTCCGCCTATCAGCGAATACGCTTTTGAGGTGGCGATTACTTCGAAGATTTTTCTGGTTCCTGTCGCAAATTCGTCGTTTTCGAATACTCCTACGGGACCGCTGAACACGATGGATTTGGCGTTTTTTATGATTCGGCTGTATTCTGCTATTGTTTTGGTTCCTATGTCGAAGATCGAGTGTTCAGTGGGAAGTTGTTTTACAGAGATTTCCTTACGTTTCTTTCCTACTTCCACAGCGACGTCCACGGGAGTTTGGATTCGTTCAGGGTACTCTTGTATTAACGCCTTTATGCCTGGAACAAAACCAGTAAGGTCTTTCTTTTGGAGAAAGTCCATGTTAGGTTTGCCGAGATTGACGCCTTTTGCCGCAAGGAACAAATGACCTACAACTCCGCCAGTCAAAACGTGGTCCGCGATGTTGTTCTTTAAAACGTACTGCGAAATCTTCAAAGCATCGTCAGCCTTGGCGCCGCCTAAGATGTAAACGCATGGTTTCTCAGGGTTCTCAACCGCTTTGGTCAACGCCCTTAGTTCTCGCTCCATGATTCTACCTGCCACGCTAGGAAGCACAGCGGTAAAGCCCACGATTGATATTTGGGCTCGATGCGCCGCGGCGAAGGCGTCGCTGACGAATACGTCGGCTAAGGGTGCAAGTTTTTGGACGAATTCTGACTTGGCGTGTTCTTCGGGTGTGCCTTTTTTCAACTCGTCAGGGTAGGTGCGCACGTTTTCTAAGACGAGTATCTCGCCATTCTTAAGCTGCTTGATGGCGTTTTGTGCTTTTTCTCCAAACAAATCATCCACGTACTTTACTGGTTTGCCCAACACTTTGCTGAGGATTTCTGCATGCTGCTTAAGCGGAGCAAAGTCGGGGTCGCCGGGGCGTCCTTGATGCGCGAGGATTACGACTTTGGCTCCTTTTTGAGCGAGCTCCTTAATTGTGGTTTCTCCATGCGATCGGATACGGGGGGCTTCGAGGATTTTCTTGGTTTGAGGATCTATGTTCGAGTTAAAATCAACTCTCACAAGCGCGGTTTTATTTTCGAAGTTAAAATCATCCATAGTTAAGAATTTCGCCATTTTTTCACCTACTTTTCATGATAGAAAGGGGAAAGGGTTTGGAATGAATTCTCGGTTGCTTAGAAGCCTGCTTTTTTGCCAATGAGTTCGATGAGTTCGGTCATGCGGCAGGAGAAGCCCCACTCGTTGTCGTACCACGCGAGCACTTTAACGAGGTTGCCGTCGACGACCATAGTTGACTGCCCGTCGACTACTGCTGAGTATGTGCTGTGGTTAAAGTCGACAGAAACCAGTGGCTCTTCCGTGTAGTCCATGATTCCCTTCAGCGGTCCTTGCGCAGCGGCTTTCAATGCAGCGTTTACTTCTTCTTTTGTGACGTTTCTTTTGAGCAGTGCCGTCAGGTCGACTATCGAGACGTTCGGCACTGGAACCCGCAGGGAGATGCCGTTCATTTTCCCAGTAAGTTCTGGCAATGTCAGTGTGGCTGCGACTGCGGCGCCTGTGGTTGTGGGTATGATGGATAGTGCTGCGGCTCGTGCTCTGCGCATGTCACTGTGCACCAAATCTTGGACTCTCTGGTCGTTCGTGTATGCGTGGGCGGTTGTCATGAGTGCTTTTTCTACTCCGAAGTTTTCGTTGAGCACTTTGGTAACCGGCGCAACACAGTTGGTTGTGCATGAGGCATTGGAGAGTATGTTGTGTTTTTCATGGTCGTATTTGTCGTGGTTCACGCCGAGGACGATGGTTATGTCGGGGTTTTTCGCTGGTGCGCTGATGAGGACTTTTTTGGCGCCCGCTTTCAAATGTGCCGCTGCTTTCTCTCTGTCCGTAAAGAGCCCCGTTGACTCGACGGCTAAGTAAACGTCTAGGTCTTTCCATGGCAACATCGCCGGATCTCGTTGGGAAAGCACTTTGAGAGGCTTGCCGTTGACGATGATTTCGTTTTGTCCCGCTTCAACTTTGAACGGTGCACGTCCGTGGACTGAATCGTATTTCAGCAGGTGCGCCATGGTTTTTGCGTCTGCGATGTCGTTCACAGCAACAAAGTCAATGTTTGCTTTTCTTTCTGTTGCAGCCCTGAAGAGAAGTCGTCCGATCCTTCCAAAACCATTTATTGCTACTTTTATTGCCATTATTATATCACCATTGAAGTTTAGAAACTATGCCATTGTTGGTTAATTAATTTTCCGCTAAAGCCCACAAAAATGTCGCTAACCGTGTTCTTATTCTATAAACAATAAATGCAAAAGAACACAACGAAAACGATAACAAAAAATCGCAAGAAGGCTAAGTAAGCTTGTTTGGTTTTTTGATCAACGATTTCAGCAAATTTCTAAGCTTCTTCTCGATTTCTTGTTGCCTAGCGAATTCTTCATCA
>JAWBOF010000063.1:2305-7311 GCA_038826685.1 Bathyarchaeia archaeon | reverse complement strand
GTCAACGTTGACGGTATAGAACGTGCTGAGCAAGCCTTAAGACAAACAGTTGACCCGACAATCATCGACCATGAAGGAAAATGCGCTGTACAAGCATGGTTAATCAGAGGCGTTGACAACAGCATATGCTTTGACTTCCCATTGATAACTCCGTCGTTAAGCAAACAGACGCAAAGGAGGAAGACGCGTTAATCCATTCAGAAGCATCATCGGCTACAAGAAAGGCAGAACTTGGAATTTTTGAGAAATACTTGACGCTGTGGATAGCCACATGCATAGTTGCGGGGTTGCTGGTTGGACGGTTTTTCCCGCAGTTTGGGCAGTTCATGGATTCTCTCAAGTTTAGGCAGTTGTCGATTCCGATAGGCATCCTACTTTTCTTCATGATGTACCCCACGGTTGTCGGAATACGGTTCAGCGACATAAAACTGGCAGCGAAAAAACCCAAACCCTTGCTCGTCACGATAATCGCTAACTGGGTCATAGCCCCGCCGATAATGACGCTCTACGCAAACGTTGTTCTCGCTGGAAACCCAGAATACATTGCGGGAGTCATACTTTTAGGCTTATCACCCTGCACAGCCATGGTCATGTGGTGGATGTTCCTCGCAAAGGGCGACATGGCCCAAGGTCTCATAAACACCGCCGTAAACGCATTGTTAATGTTGGTCCTGTATGCTCCTCTCGCAGCTATCTACTTGGGTGTGAGTAGCATCCCGGTGCCGTGGGATCTTATCGCGGTTAGCGTTCTGGTTTTTATAGCGTTACCTGTTGCCGCTGGTGCTCTCACTAGAAAGTTGGTCATACCTAGAAAGGGCGAGGAATGGTTCAGTAACAAATACATTCCAATCGTGGGAAAGATTTCCATAGTGGCGCTGCTTACAACTTTGATAGTTTTGTTTTCGTTCGAGGGGGAAATTATCCTTAACAATCCTTTTCTTGTTGCTTATCTCGCGGCGCCGAATTTGATGCATTATGCTACTATGATTGTGTGGACGTATCTTCTCGGGTACTTTGCTGGTTGGGCTTACGAAACTGCCATAGACGTTACTCTCATCGGGTCAAGTAGCCATTTTGAAGTCGCAATAGCAGTGGCTACGACACTCTACGGGATCGGGTCAGGTGCTGCTTTGGCAACAGTTATAGGCCCGCTGATGGAGGTTCCGTTGATGCTTTCCTTGGTTAAACTTGGCTTGTATACGAGAAAATATTTTCCAAGGAAAAAGAGTTCGCCAAGCTAGTTGCGGTTACAAAGACTTCGATGAGAGAAAAAGAGAAAAGCTCGGATAGCCCTTTAAGGGTTATTTCGTTTGGAGGCGTTTCATGGAGATCATCTGGCTCTACAGTCTAGTAAGCGTGTTTGTTGTCAGTTTGATTTCTTTAGTCGGGCTGTTCACTTTCCGATTGAAGACTGACCGTTTAAAGCAGATGCTTCTGTATTTTGTGAGTTTCTCTGCTGGAGGCCTTTTCGGAGACGCTTTTATCCACTTGATTCCAGAAGCCGTGGCAGAAAGTGGTTTCGAGATGCAGGTATCCGTGTACATTCTGGTGGGCATTACTGCTTCTTTCATCGCGGAAAAATTTCTTCAGTGGAGACACTGCCACATACCGACCTCAAAGGAGCACCCGCACCCGTTCGCTTACATGAACCTTTTCGGCGACGCTGTTCATAACTTCATAGACGGATTAATAATCGGCGGCAGCTACTTAGCAAGCATACCCCTAGGGATAGCCACCACGTTGGCTGTCGTCTTCCACGAGATTCCCCAAGAAATCGGAGACTTCGGAGTCCTCATCTACGGAGGATTCGCTAGATCTAAGGCACTCTTCTTCAACTTCGCAACAGCGCTAACAGCCGTATTCGGGACGATAATTGCTCTTAGTCTCGGCTTTATTATGCAAGGTTCAGTCGCATTTCTTGTACCCTTCGCTGCGGGCAACTTTATTTACATAGCCGGCTCGGATTTGATTCCCGAACTTCATAAACAAGAGCCTAAACTGTTAAAGTCCGCATTGCAACTAACCACCTTCATCCTCGGAATCCTTGTCCTGCTTTCACTAACTTTTTTTGAATAAATCATTCATCACATCGATAGCTTTGATGAACGCGACATACGCAGTGTTTGTCAATGGCGCGCAAGTTTCATCTAACCTTCTATCATGCTCCAACAGCACGCACAACTACCTGTGCTTCAATTATGCCCATTCGACACACCAAGTAATTATAGTCCCAGAGTTCCCATCAGCCTTGTTTCTGCTACTGGTTATGGTTCTCCTAGCAACAGCCATGATCATCATCAAGAAAAAACGCGTGAAATAGAACATAATTAGAGATGACAATTACAGAATAAATTAAATAAATAATAATCATTAGATTTTAGTGGGCATTGTTATGTGCGTAAGTCTACAGAAAGCCAGGCTCATTACGGTTATACTCGCTTTTTTGTTGTTTGTTCCGGCGTCTATGTTTCCAACGGCAAAGGCGTCACTTGGCGAAAACGGCGAATGGATCGCTCATCCGTTTACTTACCCCACGACTGGAAGCGTTTTCGCTGTTTGTGGAGAAGATTGCATCGCCGTTGCACGGGAAGTGTCTAATGTGATATTGTTCTTTGATATTAACAAGTCAGCTTGGACTGAGCTTAAACTCAATGTTTCTCAGACAATTCGCGATGTAAAAGCTAAAGGCCATACAGTCTTTGTATACACCTATTATTTCATTATCGGTTACAGTTCTTTCACATGCAGTTATGATGTAATAGCGTATCAAGGCGCACTGGTGAATACTGTTTACGGTCCAGCCTATTACGGTGGAAAGAATTTAGCGCTATTTGTTACGAACGAAACGATGTACGTGTTCGATTCCAAGCTGGGGCACTGGCGAGAATACGCTGCCTTGCCCGCGGGCTATTCTGGCTCCGCTTATGTAATGAGGGATGACTATGTCTTTTTCCGTTGGACTTTTGCTGATAAACCGCCAAAAATTGTTGTGTACAGTCTTCACACGCATAGTTTCAACCAACTGGAAGACGGCGGCTCTTATCCTGGATCGTATAATCGTTGGAGCTTCGAAATGTTGGATCACGGGTTTGCAGGATATTACGAACGTGAAACTGAAAACTTCGTACTTGTAGGTTACAGCGCCTACACTAACGAATTCGACCTTCTTCCAGTAAGCGGTTTAGGCGCCCAGTTTGCTCCAAGTTATGGCGGGAATCCAGAGCAAGGCGAGCATACCGCTTATGCTATAAGCTTTAGGCAAGAACTGCTGCCAGACGAGATACGCGGGCACTTCTATGGCTATGACACCCGTCTTGGTTCATGGTCATATACAACCGTATCCTTTATCGTAGGTCAAGATCGATGGGGGCAATCTTGGTTTCCTGGCGGACAGTTTTTAGTTGACACTGCAGTGCTCCCTGGCGAGTTATACAAATTCATCATTTACTCCGGGATAACGGGGCAATTTTCAATCGAGACGCCGGGTTTGACCTATAACAGTGTTACCAGCTGGATTGTATGCGGTGGCGAGGTTCTCCTCGTCTGTGATGATGATTCTGCATGGACATACAGCTTGGTGACAGAGAAAAAATCAATAGTTTCCTCAGATAAACCACGCACTGCTTATTCTGTTGCTGGGAATGATTTTTGCGTTTTCGGCAGAGACAGCACAGAATCCAGCACAACGACTATGCACATCTACAACAGCGAAACCGACAACTGGACAATTATGGACCTCACAAAAGTAATACACAGCATACTGTTGGAGTATAACGAGCATGTTTTCCTATACAGTGCGTACGATAGCCCAGTTAGAGAAACAGTTTTCTACTCATCGTTTATAGATGCGTATGAAAAATGCGAGTTTCCAGTAAACAGTACACTATCACTTACAGATGTGACGTACAACCTTGCCTGGGCAAGCGCAAGCAACAAATCGTATCTTTTTAACGCACGAACAGGGGCACTATACAAGTTTAATTTCAAGTTTACCCAGAATGGTTTAGGCAACTCCGCCGCTTCCTTTTACAACACTGAAACAAAGACATTATACGGTTACAGCGTCCTTTCCGGAAAATGGACAAACCTAACTATAATAGACACGCCTTATGGATGCAACACTGTAGACTACATTGGGCTAATCTCCAGCAATACCGCCACCACATACTATAAGAAATACTATGCTTACAATGGCTTCACTGATAGTTGGGTCGAACTTGTTCCTGAGGGAACAGCCATGGGACATAGGATTGGTGAGAAAACTGCTTTAGTAATCAGGTCAAGTATGCTTTATGCCTTTGACCCAAATGGGCGCATAGGAATATACAATTATTTGATAGAGTACGAAGGAAACTTCTATCCTGTAACATTATTCACAAATTCCACGATTTCCGGCTTTAGTTTCAACGGATCACTGAAAGAAATAAACTTCAACGCGACAGGGCAAGATGGCACCATAGGCTTCTGTAATCTAACACTCCCAAACGCTCTGGTTCAAAACCTCTGGCAGGGCTCCTTTACGATTCTGGTCGACGGCGAACAACCCACGTACCTCAGCACATGGACTGATGGAACATACACCTACATTTATTTCACCTACGCCCACTCTAGGCATAAAATAGTGATAGTCCCAGAGTTTTCCTCATTAGCCATTTTACCCTTGCTTGTGGGAGTAGCATTGTTAACAACCATGTTCCGCAGACGACGACAACATTCTAGACCAAACACGCGGAAAGGCTAACCGTGCTCTAACATCTCTTTTTCGAGGATTGAAAAGTCCAAACAGTCAAACCAAGTTTAAATCTAATCCAGCACTAAAAGTCGAAGTTAGCGTTTAAATTTTCGACTTTGAGGAGGTGCCTTTTTGAATTTTGCTTTTAGTTTTCGGTATATGGGTTTTCCGCCGATAAATAAAGCGCCAAGTAGACAAGCAACACCTATGCAGCGATATATGATAACTGATAGCAATGTTCCATGAACAAAGGGAACATCGAATATCTGAGACA
>JAWBOF010000063.1:0-2295 GCA_038826685.1 Bathyarchaeia archaeon | reverse complement strand
AAAAACTTCATCCAAGGTAGGTAACAAAATATACAAGGCTACACTCAACAAAATTATCGCTAGAGAGACTTGCTTCCTAAACCGCATTAGCCTTCACACATTACTTGAGAAACATGCTTTATAACAGTAACTTCTCAATAAAGAACCCAAAAACAATCAATCACAAAAATCCGAAAATTTAAGCTAATGTTAAAACCTAATCCACACCTTTCAATAAGCCTTTCTTGCTCTTTGCTACTTTGCTCCGAGACGTTCACGACGAATAAGCCATTGATGGCCAATAGGAAAACTTAAAAATCTTGACGAACGATTTATTCTAAGTTTAACAATGAACAGACCCGTAGGAGTTACAGTCGTAGGTATACTCACATTATTGGGTGCAGCGGCTAATTTTCTCGTCGCAGTCTTGCTGATGGCCTTACTCTCTGTGGGCGGACCACCACCAAGCGGATACAGCTTGCCGCTCTTCTGGAGGGTTATGATTTCCATCCCATTTTTGCTTGCATTAATTTCTCTTATTGCCTCAATCGGAATACTTAGGGGAGCAAAATACGCTTGGTATTTATCAATTATCCTTTGGATTTCGTCGGCTGTCTACTACGGCATAATAGCCATATTCCTGCCACCCAACCTAAAACCAATCATAATCAGTGCCATCGCACCAGCCACAGCCTTCATAATCTACTTTCAAACAAAACCAGCAAAAAACTACTTCCTAAAACTCCAAACAAAAAACCAAAAATAACCCACACAGTCGCATCCCTACACACTTTCTATCACCACACAAGTTGAACCACTGGTTCTCTGTTCATATTTGGGGTGTATTTGGAGCCTAATTGGATCATATATGGAAGAGGGTCTAGAAACGCGCGGCACTCTCTTACACAACTAACCAGCAAAACTCTTCGTATCCTCCCATAAACTCTATTTAGCCAACCACCAAAACACATGGGTGAAATGCCAACAATCCTCGTATCCTCAGCCGCTTACGTGCTATCAGATTACTTAATAACAAGCGAAGGCAACACGGCTTACAATCTTTTCAAGCACCTCACAAAATACGATTATCAATTCCACGCAATCTCAGCATACGTACGCATAAAAACACCACTACCAAACCTCACGTTCTATCAAGCAGGCACAGCACAAGCCAAACCAGCACAAAACCCCATAAACAAATACACACAGCACATCGAATTCCTCATAAGAAGCACAATAAAAGCTAAAAAACTCCTTAAACAAAAAAACATCCAAATCATCCACCACATGTTCCCAGCAGTTTACAACCAAACCTTCAGCCCTCTCGCACTCGCCAACCTCACGAAAAATAAACCCTTCATATTCGGCCCCATCAGCGCCCACATCACACAACGCCCGACAGGCGAAAAACTCCTCCAACCCGTCACAACAAAACTCCATAAAAAAACCATCCAAAAAACCAACCAACTCATCACTATTACACACCAAACAAAAAAACTGTACCAAAATACACACAAACCCATAACCGTAATACCGCTAGGCATAGACCCGAACACTTTCAAACCCACAACAAAACCCAACAACCCAAACACAGAAATCCTTTACATCGGCTCACTCTACCCACTAAAGGGCGTCGACGACTTAATCAAAGCATTTTCCATAGTTGTAAAGCAACACCCTCAAGCAAAACTCAGAATAATCGGAACAGGACCCCAAGAAAAAACACTGAAACACCTCACAAACACGCTAAAACTAAACTCTAAAGTTATATTCCAAAACTTCGTCCCTCACACTCGCATCGCCGAATACTACCAAAACTGCACAATCTTTTGCTTCCCAAGCCACGGCGAACCCTTCGGAAAAACCATCATCGAAGCCATGGCATGCGCTAAACCAGTCATCGCATCAAACATAGGCGGCGCAACAGAAATAATAGAAAACAACAAAACCGGCATACTCACGCCACCAGCACAACCAAAAACCCTCGCAGAGGCAATCATCCACCTCCTAAATGACCCAAAGAAAGCACGAAGCCTAGGCGAAAACGCGAAAAAAACTGCAGAACAAAACTATTCTTGGGAAAAAATAGCGCAAAAATACCACAAACTCTATCAAACCTTCACCTAAAAACAGCCTAAAACAAAACCCCTCGGTCAAATTCGGAATCAGAAACCTTCTGAAACTCTATTTTCCACAAAAACAAGCCATTACCGTTTCTGGAGAGCCTGCCCTTGAAATGCCTAGTAATCTTACCATGCTACAATGAAGAACAAAACATCAAAACCCTAATCCCCACCATAGCATCCACCATAAAAC
>JAWBOF010000062.1:0-7389 GCA_038826685.1 Bathyarchaeia archaeon | reverse complement strand
CTTGTGTGGTTGCGCCCGTTGTTGTTTGCGGCTTGACGGTGATTGTGGTGCTGTTCGTGCTGGGCTTGAACGAGTTGTACTGGAGCGTGGTGCACACGTTGTAACTAGCGCCGTTGGAGCACGTTTTTCGGAATGCGTCAAATAACGTTGAATGCTAAAAACAACCGCAAAAGTCTTATTCAATAACGTTGAATGAAACATGAGGAAAAATCAATGAGCAAAGAAGTTGAAAAAGGACTCCAACGAATCGGTGTCACCGTGTCCAAGCCCATAATGGCTTTGATCGCTATAATCTTCGGCATACTCGTCATCGTTTATCCAGATTTGCTGCAATGGATCGTCGGGTTGTACTTTATCATCCAAGGCATACTGTTCTTCATCGACTATTTCGAGCTGAGAAGAAAATAGAACCGTTGCCGCGTCAGTTACCCCATTTTTTTTCTATCATAAGCCTACGGCAGTTTAGGAGAACATTTTAGGTCTCCTCGACCGATTGTAATTTGTCGATATCAATAAGCAGCCAGAGAATCTCTAAAGCAATTTTTTAAACAATGTATCTCTCTTAATAAGAGGATTGAGTAAATAGACAAAGTTTTATTGGCCAAACAAGAGTACATGTCGTATAAGAAAAACTTGAAACACTTAACAAGAAGGCGTAAACGATGGAGTTCTATCAAGTAGTACGAACCAGAAGAAGCATAAGAAAATACAAACCAGACCCGATTCCTAGGGAGATCTTGAACAGAATCTTCGAAGCCGTCCGCATTGCACCGTCAGGTTCAAACCGTCAACCATGGCGATTCATCCTAATCACCGACGCCGCGCTTAAACGAAAACTCGCCGCCGCGTGCCACAACCAAAAATTCATCGCCGAGGCTCCAATCGCAATCGTAGCCCTTGCACAGAAACTTCAGATAAACCGAGGCGGTTACATGGGTGAAATGAGCACGCTAATGGACACGACAATCGCTTTTACTCACCTCGTCCTCGCTGCACGAGCCGAGGGCGTGGGAACTTGCTGGATCGGCGCCTTTGATAATGACGAAATCAAGAAACTTCTTAACATTCCCGACGAATATTACGTGGTCGCAGTCACGCCGTTGGGCTATCCAACAAACGGAGAAAAGGCGTTCACGGAGCCTGTTGACAGAAAATCCTTGAAGGAAATCTTAACAGAAAACGAATTCTAAAACGAGCGGTAACAATTGAAGATTGCACGTTTCAAACACAACAACAAACAACACGTGGGCATAGTAAACGAGAAAACTGGAACCATCACAGTCATCACCAAACCCACAACCATCGAACAACTAATCCGCCAAACCCCAAAAACGCCAAGCGCCGTCGAAAAAGGCACGGTTCTAAAACTCAATCAAATACAACCGCAGGCACCAATCGCGCATCCAACAAAAATTATTTGCCTCGGCCTAAATTACTACGACCACGCAAAAGAACAAAACGCCCAGATTCCCGATGCGCCCGTAATTTTCCTCAAACCTCACACCGCCATCACGGGTCCAAACCAGCCCATCATAAAGCCCAAATTCGTGAAGCAACTCGACTACGAAGCCGAACTCGCCATCGTAATCGGCAAAAAAGCCAAAAACATCACATTAAACGAAGCAAAACGCTGTATCTTCGGCTATACCGTGCTTAATGATGTTTCAGCCCGCGACGTACAATTCAAAGACAAACAATGGACAAGAGGAAAAAGCTTCGACACCTTCGCACCTACAGGACCATACATCACGACAGCCGACCAAATCGGAAACCCAAACAATTTGAGAATAAGAACTTGGGTAAACCGGGAACTACGGCAGGATTCGTCCACAAAGAACATGGTCTTCAACGTGTATCAAGTTGTTCATTATCTGAGCCAAGTAATGACGCTTGAACCTACAGACATAATTTCCACGGGCACACCGGCAGGCGTAGGGTTCGCAATGAAGCCCAAGCCAAAGTTTTTACAACCAGGCGACATCGTCAAGATGGAAATCGAGGGAATCGGAGCGCTCGAAAACCACGTCGTCGAAGTTTAACACACAAGGCTTAAGCACGGTTAACCCAAGCATCCTTCAATTCTCTAATAAAACCCGCCTCATCCGTGGCTAATCGTTCTTTGACCCTGCGCCATGTCGCTGGGCAATTCTTGTAGTCTACGCCTACGATGCCGTGGATGATTCGGTCAATCTTTTGCTTGTTCTCTGTTGTAGCCAGTATGCCTGCTTTTCGGAAAACCTCTTGGAGATGTCTAAAATAACAGGTCAACTCAAAACCTCACAGTTTAACGGGTTCGTCCTTTCGACGCTTTTCCATGCAGTGATCAAACAAGTCCACGGCGCGACGCAGATGAGGAATGGTGATGGAGCCGCCGACTACTAATGCAACGTTTAAAGCCTCGAAGAATTCTTCTTCGGTGACGCCTTCTTGAACACAACGGACAGTATGATAGGCTACGCAGTCATTGCAACGCAGAACTGTGGAGGCAACCAAACCAAGCAACTCTTTAGTTTTCACGCTCAACGCGCCCTTCTCATAAGCCCGAGAATCCAAAGCGAAAAAACGTTTAATCCCAAGATTACCTGCTGAAAGTATGCGTTTGTTCATGCGTTCACGATAACGCCTAAACTCTTCAAACTCGTCCAACTTAAACCCCACAGGCTTTCATAATAAAAATAGTCGGCATAAAACACTTTCCAAACGCATCGCCAAACGGGGGGCTGCCCGAATTTGAACCCTTGATCTCTGCCTAAAACCACGACTTGATGGGGTTTTTCCCGTGCTTCTTTGCGGGTGGTCGCTCGAAAAGTTCGACTTTTTTAGTTTTTGGGCACATGGATGTTTCTTCCACAAGCCTTTTTAGGACAAATACAACTATTAATACACCTTGGAGTTTGAAACCGAAAACCACGCAAGTCTTAAATATTGAGGGCAGAATACTCAATGTTTAACTTTCGGAGCGGAGTGGATGGAGCGACCTTCTAAAAAAACATTAATCCCCCTACTTCTCGTGTCAATAATTCTTCCAGTCAGCCTTTTCATAGGTTTCAATCGAACATCAGAACCACACATTTCACGAGAAATCAACGTAAACCCGGTAGAATGGAACTTCACAAGACCTATCTATCCCTATAATGTTTTCAAACACATCCCTATCGGAGAACCGGTCATAAATTCCTACAATGATGATATTGCTTCGATTCAGTTCAACCTATTCATGGGTGATTATTTTGAAGAATCTCCGGAATTTGGGGACTATATACTGTTTAAAACAATCTTTTCTGCAAACCTTACTACTGGTTTCATTTATAGATTGCAGATAAAATTTTCTTATATAGATGAAAATGCCAGTCTAGATATACTTGGTTACATTGGTAGTGGCGGCGCTCCTGTTGAAACCCATAATCTTTCAATATTACGTGTTGTAGACTATGTAAGCGAACCACATGTTGATGCAGTGGCTACTGGCGATCGAAAAACTTGCTACTTAAAAATGTATGCGTTTTGGCTGTTCTCTGACAAAAACAATGTTAACCACGGATGTATGCCGATAGCTGATCTTGTTGTTTTTAACGGTTTGGAATATGTAGAGATACAAATTCCAATAAGCCTTGGGGTATTAGTACCATGAAGCAACGAGTCGTTCTTGCGAGCATTATTGAGGCATTGTTGTTTTTTAGCATTTTCCAACAGGTGGCAATGGCTTGGGAATTTGAGAGACCGTCCGCTCTCGTCGACATCAACGAACGAGATGAAACTTCTATCACAAACGGCAATGTTAGTGTAGGACTAGGCACGCATATTGGCGAGTATGTAGATGACAGTTCGACATATGGCTATGATTATGCGTTATTAAAGATGGTGGCTACGTGCAATACTAGGAGAAATGTAAACTATCAGTGGATGGGGGATACTTTTCTTTGGCACGACGTCACTTATAATGTCAGTGACCATCCGTGGCAAGGAGGCTGGGTCTCAACCTTTGGAAATCCCTTCCAATTTTACGGCGGTTACAGAAGTAGCGAATATTACAGCGTCTGGGTGTCTCCGTACGGATTTGTAAGCGTCGATGGCGAATATTGGGGAAGCCCCCCGTCCAGCATTCCGAGCGAAATAAATCCTAACGCGTTCATCTCGGTTTTTTGGCGCGATGACCTGTACGTAGATGAGCAGAGCTCTATTACGTATGGGTATGTGAGCCATTTGTTCGGCGTGGATTGTTTATGCATCAGTTGGAACAATTTGTGGAGCCCTGGCGGTCCCGGTGGTAACGGGTACCGGCATTCTTTTCAACTGTTGTTGGAAATAACTTCTGGCTACGCTAGATTCTATTTTTACGGCAGAATATGGCTGCAATATAGATCGATCGTGGTAAATAATCCTGTACTTGTCGGGGTTGAAGACGAATCAGGAAAACTTGGCGTAACAATAGACTCGGCTTATCTAAGCAGCGGCTCAGCGTTCAGAATATACCCGCAAAGATGGAGCCGCTTTGTCAAGAATCTTAAAATCACAATAACCAAGCCAGTGGGAGATACAACTGCCAATATTGATATTTTTACAACTGGCTCAGGCGTTTCAAATTTCAGAGGATATAACATTGCGGGAAACTTGACCCCGTCAGAACGTGAAGACCCAACTGGAAGATTTGCGACGGCTTTTCTTGGTACGGGGACATTGCTTGCAGTTGTGTTCTTTCCTGGAGTTGGATGGGTAGCCGGTGTTTGTTTGTTGATTGATGGAGCACTCTGCGCCTATGACTGGGCAGATGCATTTTTAGCTGCTCGGAAACAGGCACAAGCTCTTCCTCCTCTTGAACTGGTTGACGGACAAACGGAAAATTACATAAAAGTCGTAGCAGCGAATGAGGGAGTTATGGATGCCTCCGTATGTATTTATGTGTATTGGTTTTTCTATGATAATAACAATCAAGAACATGAACTCTATGTGACAGCTACACTAGAGTATGATGATGTGGATAGTCAATATGGGTATACACCCTATCTTCGCACATTAACCACCGAACCAATTCATCTAAAGTTCACACGAGACGTCGGGAACGATTTTGCCAACGCGAAGAACGTAACTCCAGGCTTTTACAGAGGATGTCTCGGAAGAGAAACAACCCAAAGCCCCGCAGACAATGATGATTTTTACAAAATTAATGTGGCTTGGCCAAACACCCAAATTGACGTTTCCATGACATCGCCCATCGAAGCCAATTTCGACCTTTACCTATACGACAGCGGTCATAATCTTCGCGCGATGAGCTGTAACCCTGAAGAAGGCGCTACTGAAACCATTCGGTACGTAGGCTTTGGAGGAAACTGGTACATAGACGTAAAGCGTACCGGCGGAAATGGCATTTACAATTTAACCATAGCCTTAAGCGTTCCCCCTCCACCGCCTCCGCCTCCTCCCGGCGGAGGATGCCCTACGTTGTTTGTTTGGAACGGCACGGGTTTTGTGAAAGAAGCAACGTTAAACATCCATTCTGAACCGAACGTTGACGTTAACTTCTTTTACCCGCTACACAATACTCCAGCGATTCAATGGGGCATTTATACGTTAAAGCTTTCAGAAATCGGCGAAGGCTACAACTTCACCGAGTCTTTCATCGACAACACCAAACTATTCGTCATAGACGAACACGGTTTCTGGTATCCCTGTCTGCTCTTAATGGCAACACACTCGCGATACGGAAGCGTATGGTCAAAACTCATCCTCAGCGACGACGTGAGAACAAACACGCTGAAAGGCGACGAAATCCTCCTAAAATTCTTTAACCTCTGGCCTGTAAACCCCACCGCTTTCGTCTTCGTCCTCGAGGGACACAACCCGCTCAAACAATAGTTTTAGTGGGGCTGCCCGGATTTGGACCGGGGTCTAGAGAGCCCAAGTCTCCAAGCCTAGACCAAGCTAGCCGACAGCCCCATACATAAACACAAAACTCCACAACACCAAATATATACCTTATTACCTCCAACTCAACAACCCAACAAACTAGAACCACGCAAAGCCCACAAAAACACCTTGAGAGAACCTACGCTTCTCTGTTCATATTTGGGGTATATTTGGAGCCTAATTGGATCATATATGGAAGAGGGCCTAGAGCAGCGGCGCACAGAGAAACGCCGCACCGCCACACGCCCCACAGAAAGAGAAGATTACATATTAGTTTCGCATAATAATAGAATACGCCGGAGAAACCTTCACGCATGAATGTTACCGAAGAAAAACTACAGAAAGCCATTTCCATCACGCTGTCAGCAGGGTACCAACTGGACAAAGAAGCATTCCAATTCTTAAACGACTTGGCACAAACGGAAGACCCATTAACAATAATAGAATACGCAATAAAAAACCTCGAAACTCTTCCCGAAAAACCCCTCTTTATAGCAAAAAGCCACCTTGAAGAAGCCACAAAAGAACTCTCCAAAAAAACCACGGCCACCATGCCTCTTTTAGAAAACGCACTTCCCGCCCTTGAAATCCAAGAATCCAAAAGAACATTCCATCCCTACGCGAAAGAAATAGAACCCGAACTCAAAATAATAGAAGACCCCACCACAAAAATCTGCGCCACCGGAACCATCGAAGAATACACCCAATACTTCCGCAACCGCTTCGAAAAACTCCAAAAACTCCTAAAACAAAGAATGGACACACGCGACGCCGTACCCATCAAAGCAGCATACAAAGCACCCCCAAACTCAAAACTAAAAACCATCGGCATGATCAGCGAAAAACGCGAAATCAACAACAAAACAATACTCCGCATCGAAGACCCAGAAACAAGCGTCACCGTACTAGTACCCCAAAACGCCCCACCAGAACTCCAAGAAAAAGCCCACCTCCTGCTACTGGATCAAGTAATCTGCGTATGCTGCATCAAAGGAAAAAACAAACTACTCATCGCAGAAGATTTCATCTGGCCAGACATCCCTCAAAAAACTCCACAAAAAGCCGCCTTGCCCGTGTCTGCGGCTTTAATATCAGATTTGCACATAGGCAGCAAACTGTTCATGCGAAAAGCGTTCGAGCGGTTCATACAATGGCTAAACGGGAAATACGGCAACGAACAACTACGCGAATACGCCAGCCACGTAAAATACGTAATAATCGCAGGCGACATAGTTGACGGAATCGGAATCTACCCAAAACAATTAAACGAACTAGAAATAAAAGACGTCACAAAACAGTACGAAGTAGCCGCAGAATTTATCAAACAAATCCCAGATTACATCGAAGTAATAATCATCCCGGGAAACCACGACGCAACAAGAAAAGCCCTCCCTCAACCAGCCATCCCTAAAGATTATGCCGAGGCATTATACGAAACAAGAAAAACATGGACACTGGGAAACCCAAGCCGCGTAAGCCTCCATA
>JAWBOF010000061.1:0-7396 GCA_038826685.1 Bathyarchaeia archaeon | reverse complement strand
AAACTTTGTTGCGCGCTGAGAAAATGAATTTGAACGCGGATAAGTTTTTGGCTGAAAATGATTCCTACAATTTTTTCTCGAAAATCAACGACCTCGTATTTACGGGTCCAACTGGTACGAACGTTAATGATGTTTCAGTAATCGTGGTGCTGTGATGCCGAAAGAAGAAGTCCATATAACGGTAGAGTTCGTCGGGGTTCTTCACGAAGTTTTCAAGAAAAAACAAACACGACTAAAGTTTACGCAGTCACCCACGGTAAACGAGACCATAATAAAACTCGCGAAAACCTCGCCCATAGCAAACCGCAATTTACTCGACATAGAATCAAACCAACTTCACCCCGCCCTACTAATCTTGGTTAACGGGAAAGAAATAAGCGCGCTAAACGGAGCGGAAACTCGGCTAAAGGACGGAGACAAAGTGGTTTTGATTTCAGTCTCCCACGGCGGATGATGACATGCTTATTATTTGACCACACCATTATCTTCAAGTTTGGTGTAGACGATGCAAGTGTTTGCGGTAAAAACTCCTCAGATTAAACCCCAAGACGATTTAGTAGGAACTATACTTACAGCCATGAAAAAACAAGGGCTTGAATTTTTCGACGATGACATCGTGGCTTTGTCTTCAAAAATCGTATCCTTCGCCGAAGGACGATTAGTCAAATTAGACGAAAGTAAACCTTCAGAAAAAGCAAAGCATCTAGCCAAAAAATACGCGTTAGCACCCGCATTCGCCGAACTCATCCTCCAAGAAGCAGACCACATCATAGGCGGAGTAAAAAAAGCAGTGCTAACACTAAACAACGGCGTTTTCACCATAAACGCGGGCATCGACAACAAAAACGCCCCCCAAGGCTATGCAGTGTTATGGCCGAAAAACCCACAACAAAGCGCAGAACGCATCCGAAAAGAAATTACTCGGCGTGTAGGAAAACGGGTTGGAGTTCTGATTGTTGACAGCACCGTGGAGCCTCTACGTTGGGGCACACGAGGACTCGCCATAGGAGTTGCAGGATTTGAGCCAGTTAAAGACTACAGGCGGCGATGCGACCTTTTTGGGAAAGAAATAGTTATGACTCTTCACGCAGTCGCAGATGATTTGGCCTCAGCGGCGCATTTAGCGATGGGCGAGGCTGACGAACACGCGCCAGTGACGATTATACGCGAAGCACCCGTAACATTTATGGACGAAATTAACGCAGAAACCATGAAGATTGCGTTCGAAGATTGCGTTTATATGGGTGCGTTCAAGCCAAAACTCGTGAACAAGAACAAGAAGAAGAAAGTTTAGTAGTTTTTACCATTTCTTCAGCGATTTCATCAAGCCAGTAGCCAGAACCGTCGCTACAGCCACAATCGTCAACCGTTCAAACGGATAAACAAGGCTGATGGCTTGCCAGACGCCCACCCAAGTTTCAATGTTAGAGATTAAGAAAGGCCATGAAAGCATCTCAAACAGCAACGAACCCACCACGTGCGCAAACATCGTTGCGGTAAAGACTGTCACGCCCACGCCGAACAACAACTTGCGAGAAGACGACGACCGATCCCGTAAGAAAACAATAGCCTTAGACTGCAACGGCGACGCAACGACGATCAAGCCGACGATTTGAAGCCACAGCAGATTCGGATAAAGCCACGCTGGACCTATCATCGGGTACAAAGCAAGCAACGAAAGAAAAGTTACATACAGTAACGTGGCCAAAACTTGTTCACGATTGTAGAGGGCACTTGCGAGAAAAGCCGCCGCGATGCCCGCGCCGTAGCTGAACGGGCTGAAGTAGCCGAACGATAAGCCGACCGCGCCGCCTAAAATTACGGCAAGTACGCTGAGGTACGGGGCAAGGATGAGGCCGATTATTGGTGCCAAAATTGCCGATGCCGTAATTGCCTTTCCCGAGGCGCCGATTAGCGGGAAAAGGCTCCATGAACAAAAAATCGCATACAAAGGCGCGAAAACAGCGACGAGCGCTATGTCTTTGGTGGAAAGTTTTTGCACTTTACGGTTTCTCCTAATTGAATTCTCAGAGATTATTTTACTGCTTAAAATTTAACTACTTTGGCAAGCAAACGGTCGGGGTTCGATGATTGGGTGTCTTAGGGCTTCATGAAAGTAGGTGCACGTTGCCTATCCGTGGGTTGGTTAAATAGTGTTTTGCGGTTTCGAGGCATTCGTTTGCCTGTTTTCGGCTTGTGATGGGCAAATCGTTCATCACGTATTGGGGATAAAATGCCAAAAGCGTGTACGGGATTTCAGGGTTAATTTCCGCGATGAATTTGGCGATTTTTTCAACCTCTTCGCGGTCCACGTAGCCTGGGATCAGCAAGGTGCTCGCGGTAAGTACGGGCAACTCTGGGCGTTTATCGTAGTATTTTGTGCCGATTTCTCTGAACATTTCGAGCGTGGGCTGGTTTGACGTGCCGCACAGGGCTTTGTTTAGGTTTTCGTCCCATGTTTTGAGGTCGAATTTGATGTTTCCGCCGCTTTTTAGTGCCAGTGCGGCGGCTTGGTCGGCTAACAGGGGGTTCATGTAGCCGTTGGTTTCCCAACACACGCGTAGGATTTGTTTATTTTCTTCCGCCTTTTGCAGGGCTAGTTGGCTGGTCTTGAGGGAGTGGGGCATTTGGGGGGATGGGTCGCCGCCGAAATAGCAAATGCAAGACGTTTTTTCGTCCACTTTTTCTGTTAATTCTTGCGCGCTTATGATGGGTTGTAATTGTGCGGTGTGTTTGCGGTAGTGCCAGTTTTGGCAGAAGAGGCAGTCGAGGCTGCAGCTTCCGTAGAACACAGCGAGATTACGGTAGCCTGTTTCGGCATGGGGCGTGTACGCGTATTTTGGGTATCCTGCACCTGTGCAGCCCGGGCAGAACCACCATGCAACGCAGTTTGTTGGAAGATTATCGTAGTACCATGACAAAACGCCTTTTTCGGGGGTTCCGCCGTGGCGCACAAGTTTGCCTTCTTTGTTCTCGACGAGTCCGCAGTAGCCTTTTTTGCCGATGCCTATTTTGCAGTTGTTGGCGCAAACGCCGCAGAAAAGCCCTTCGTCGTCGTTGGGTGGTTTTGGTGGAAGGTTAAAGTGTGCTCGGGTTTCAGCGTGGATTTTGTCGGTTATGGCCAGCGCTTGTTCTGGTTTTGTTCGTATACAGTTTAGACAGACGCTTAACCGGCTACTTATTAACGGGCTCTGTGTGTGGCAGATTCGGCATTTTCCCATAGTGTGCACTGGGAGAATTGTTGTTTAAAATGGCTTATAGGCTGTGTGCGATTAGAGTTTTTTGGTCATCATGTAAGCCGATTCGTTGTCTGCGTAATAGCCATGCAACGTGCGTTTTATGTAGTAGCCAAGTTTTCTGTAAAGCCGTATGGCTGGAACATTGCTCACTCGGACTTCCAAATAGCATTCTTTCGCATGGTAAATGGTTTTCATGTTCTTTAAAGCCTCATTAAGTAACGCTTCGCCAATGCCTTTGTGTTGATGTTCTGGCAAGACGGCGATGCTGATGACGTGGCCTTTTTTTCCTCCGCTCGTGAGGTTGAAGAAGTTGGTTTCGATGCGACACATGATGTAGCCCACGATTTTGCCGTCTTCTTCGGCGACGATGAAGGTTTCTGGGAACCGGTCGTGTAGGTCGATGAAAAAGTCGGGGCTGTAGTTTTCTGGAAGGCAGGTTTGGTTTATGTGCATGACTTTGTCAAGGTCGCCGGGTTCGAATTGTCTGAGGTTGAAGGTGGTCTGCATGCTTTCTTGCGCCTTGCTTTAATGATGCTTGTTATTGGGTTATGTTTAGGAAATTAAAGATTACGCAGTTTTTACGCCGTGACTTCAGGCGTTGTCGTTACGACGGGAAGCGTGATGTTTCCGTGGGGCATGACCCATATTTTTGCGTCACGTCCGGCTATGCGGAAGGCTTCTTCCAGTGCGTCGTTGACTGCACGGGCGGTTTTCAGCTTGAACACGTTGACTGCGTAATAGTCGGGCATAATGGAGACCAAGATGATTTGTACCTTCTGCAGTGCGCGGAGGAGGTAGTAGCTTTTGTGCCCACCCATGACGAAGTTCTTCTTGATTTCTTTTTCCATTTCATTTAGCGTTTGGTATTTTTTCATCCATTCGTAGAAAACTTCGTGTCCGTGTCCTTCTGGGCATTCGGCGACGAGGATTATGACGCCTCCGCGTTTTACGGCTTCAAGCGCGCTGTCTACGCCCTTGTACGCTTGATAAAGGTCGATGTCTTGCGGATGTCCGCCAGGGCTGACGATGACTATGTCTGCGCGGCGTTCGATGGGTACTTTGTACATTTCTTCGACGAGTTTGACGCCTTCGTAAAAGGCTTTTTCGAGGTCTCCTGCGAAGGCTTTGATAATTTCGTTTTTGCTGTTTGTGACAACATTGAGGATAAAGTCGACTTTGGCTAAACGGGCGGCTTCCACCATGTCGTGGTGTATCGGGTTTTCATCAAGTATGCCCGTTTTTGCATGGGGATGAAGGATGTTAGCGTGATTATTTTGGATTGTTTCGATGCTTGAGACGGCGGGCAATACGCTTTTTCTGCCACCGCCATAGCCCGCGTAGTAGTGGAGTTCTATGTCACCCGTGAGTATGCGGACATCAGCGTCGGCGAAGACCTTGTTAACAGACACTCTCGTGTGAAACGTTCGAGTGGTACCCATATACACGAGGTCATTAGCGCGGCAATTATGGCTAATGTGCTTGTAGCGGTTGGCTATGTCTGCGCCTAGAATGTTTACTGCTTCTTCAGGTTTCACTGCGCGGTGAGTACCGCAACCAAAAATGATGGTTATGTTTTCGTCTTTGACGCCGATCTGGTTGAGCACTTCCAGTAGCGGGGGCAACATTTGCTTAGTGGGAGCAGGACGGGTCATGTCGTCGACGACAATGGCGATTTTGTGGTCGGGCTTGACGATTTCGTTTAACGGTTTAGAAGCAATTGGTTCATTAAGCGCTCTCAGAATTTCGGCTTTCACGTCTGCTACGCCGGGTTTTTCCTTGCCTTCAATCGTACCCAAGAGGTTTCGAGTTGGGATTCGGGCACAGACTTCAGTTTTTCCGTAAGGAAGCCAAACATCAACCATAGTTTGAGCCTTCAAACACGAGTATGAAATACACATGACAGCGAGAAACTTTTAAACATAACGGAAAAAATGAACCCAACTAAACACAAAAACAACACTGCAAAAAACGTAGAAAAGAAACAAAATTTAAAAACGGCTTCTATTGACAAGAAAGACAGAACCCGAGAAGAAGACGACAAAATGGTCCACGCAGCCCACGCCTCCCGCTTCCACTGGGGCGAAATCGGCACTCCATTGGAGTTTGAGCGCGGCGAATGACAAATCTCCCAAGTATACTCAATTCTAAAACGACCCGAACCCGCGCTTTACCATGCCCAAAGATGCCTTGAAATCTGCAAGTCAAACAACATCGGAGACTTTGACATAGCGTTTGCCTACGAAGCCATGGCACGAGCACACGCAATAACTGGACAAAAAGCAGAAAGCAAAAAATACATCCAGTTGGCAAAAGAAGCAGGAGAAAAAATCAAAGAAAAAGGAGACAAAGATTAATTCTTCAGCGAACTCGGGACAATAACCGTTTAAAAAGGGACCTCACCCTACAACAGAGGTGCTGCGGTTTCAAACCAAACTGTTCACCAAACTTGCCGTTTCCTCAATCCTTAATGTTAGACTTTTCCCGAGGTTTGGAACCCATTTCAGACTTTTTTGCGCATGGGCCTTATTAAGCTCTGTAATCCCGCAGTGGTTTGGAGGTAGGTGGAGTGAAAAAGGCTGTGTTACGGGCAATTACGGCGTTTGCGTGCTTTCTGTTTTTGGTTTCGATTTTTTGTCCTTTTCTTTCGATTCGCGGAGTAAGTATGATTCCTGAGATTAAGTTCGTGATTGTGAGTTTCTGGTCTTTCAGAGTGACCCACGAATACCAATGGAGACTTCCTTCAGAAATCATCACCCATGGAGAAGAGTATTGGTTCGATAACTATTGGCGGTACGTACGAATAGGTTATAGCGACGTTGAAGCGGGCGTAATGATTCTTATGTTCATGACCCAGATTCTGACAGTCGCGTTCGCGATGTGGGCAGCATCCTTAAGAAGAGTTAAAGCCTTCTGGTTTCTCTTGCCAGCAATCTATAGTGCAGTCACTGTTTTCGGCATGGGGTATATCAGCCAAGCCAATACGTCTTTAGGGCAACCCACAAAACTCGAGACAGGATTCTGGCTCACCTCCATCTCACTCGTAATATTTATCGGAGTCTTCTTCACTTCATCGAAATGGATTCCTCGCCAAAAACAGCATAACATGACTTAGCCAGTACACAAACAGAGAAAATCAAAAAACATCCCGTCCCGTCCACCACATCCTACCATAGAAAAGTTAAACTGCAAATCTAATAGAAAGGTCTAGTCTACAATGTTGTGTACTCTAACAAAAACCGCAACTCTCACATAGTGCTATGCAAAAACGATACTAGAGAGAGGCGCGTGCACTCTCAGAAACAACTAACCTCGCCCACAACACAGCAACACATCACAAAATCAAAAACATATTTGGGGCATATTTGGAGCCTAATTGGATCATATATGGAAGAGGGTCTAAAACGCGCCGAACAGCCACAAAACACACCACCCAAACATAAAACCACCAAACCGCCCCATAAAACCTCCATCAACTGTTTCCGTGTTGTGCAAAACCAAACTCAAAAACACTACTAAACTTCACGGCTTATTATTCCGAATAAATAAGCCCACACAACCTCTCTGATATGGTTTCATGATACGCTACGTTTATTTAACAACCACACCACTATCAATACATAGACACCAACAAAAGGAGAGCAACAAAACTTGAACAAAAAACCATCCAAAGACGAAGCACTAGAAGCACTGGACTTCATCATCAGCGTACTAAAAGAACACGAGAAAGACCTCGACAGATTAATCAACGAACTCGGCATAATCACCGAAAAAATCGGCGAAAAAGGCGAACACACCGAAAAAATCGAACGCGTCGAACAAAGGCTCTCCCTAATACAAAACGAACTCACACAACTAATCAAATTCCTCTCCATCCCACCACAAACAAAAGAAAAAATCCTAACAACACCACCCAAAACCGAAACACCACCAACCACCCCCACAACCGAAACCCCCCCACCATACCCATACGCATACCCCCGCGGCCCACCCGTGATTGTAAGATGCAAACAATGGGAAGACTTCAAAACCCTCGCCGCCGAAGCCGACACCATCAGCTTTCTGTACAAGGACACGGAAAAAACCTTCCAAGCCGACGCACTAAAAAACGGCCGCGTACTAACATACAATGGACAACTGCCTGCCGACGCCAAATTGCT
>JAWBOF010000060.1:0-7426 GCA_038826685.1 Bathyarchaeia archaeon | reverse complement strand
GGCAGTCCACGCACGGATTCATGTTCTTTCCATAACCGTATTTTGGCTTCCGTATAACGTTCAAGTATTCCTCGCCGACGTTGATGATTTTTAGCGGGATGTTGAATTTTTTCGCCACCTCCGAAGCCCCGCATTCGCCCTTCTTGCAGAGGCAGAATGGAGTTACGAAGTTCACGGCTTCCACCTCTACGCCTTGGTCTAGGATTAGTTTTAGGGCTAATGTACTGTCCAAGCCGCCGGACAACAACGCCAACGCCTTTGTTTTCTTCATACAATTCACCTAAAAACTTTCAGACCTTTATTTAAATATGCTTTTACACTAACAAATCATACACCATAGGTTTTACGCACCACTCTTTTACAATTTGATAGTTAGTGCAAGAGTGACGTAGCAGTAGATAAGGATATAAGAATGATTTAAATAACAAAAATGGAAAAATTTCATGTCAAGAGTGACCAAGAATGTCAGCGAAGAATGGGTCATATTCGCCTAGGCTTCTCGTGTGGCTTAAGGAGATAAGAGCGCCTTTTCTCTCCGCTGTAATAGTTCCAGTGCTTCTGGGCACGGTTGTGGCTTGGTTTTCGTTTAAGGTTTTCGACCCGTTGTATTTTGTTTTGTGCTTGTTAGGCGCTGTGTTTATGCATGCCGGCGCAAACGTGGCCAACGAATATTTTGACTACAAAAGCGGATGCGATACGGTGAAAACCGATTTTGCCTCACCCTTCAGCGGCGGTAGCGGCTTGCTTCCTGCTGGCGTTTTGGACCCAAAAAAAGTGCACAAGGTTTCTTTAGTTTTTTTTGCTTTGGCTAGCGTTATTGGTGTTTTTCTTGCGTTTGTTCGCGGATGGGTCGTGCTTGTTCTCGGCGTGATCGGCATCTTGTCGGGGTATTTCTACACATCTGAGTTTGCGCCGCGTGGAATAGGCGAAATCCTAGTGGGCCTCAACTTTGGGCCTCTCGTGGTTGTTGGAAGTTTCTTTGTGCAAGCACAAGCCATCACTTACGAGTCTATAGCAGCGTCTGTTCCGCTGGGCATATTGATTCTTGAAGTGCTCTGGATAAATGAAATTCCAGATTTTGACGCTGACGCTAGGGCGGGAAAAAGAACCCTAGTGACTAGGATTGGAAGAAAAAAAGCCGCTGAGGTGTATGCGGTCTTGTTGTTTTCGACTTACGCTGTGATGTTAGTGCTGATAGGTTTGTCGCTCATGCCCATGTTTGCGTTGATTTCTTTTCTCACATTGCCGTTGGCTGTAAGGGCTGTTGCGGTTGCTAGAAGGAATTATGATGACCCTCGGGGACTTTTGCCAGCGAACGCGGGAACGATTGTGATACACTTGTTTACGGGCATTCTTCTGTGCATAGCGTACGTCGTCAGCGGCTACTTATCGATACTATAACCTTTAGTTTTTTCTACTTAAGCAACGGTCTTTAGTTGACAACAGTGAGAACGTGAAGGTTAAAAAGAAACTGCTCATTTTATTTAATCAGTTGCACGGTTTTTGCGAAGGGGAAGCCGAAAAGTTTTTTTCTCGTAGGTTGCTCAGCGTGTAGCCCATGTGGTGGATTATTGGCTTCGTCTTTCATGAGATGGCGTTCGGTTTGCTTTCTGTTTTTATTCCGCTCTACGTGACTGGCTATCTCGGTGGGAGTTTAATCGATGTTGGTATAATGATTTCCTTGGCAAATTTTGTCGCTGTGCCCTTTTCTTTCTTCTGGGGTTATCTTTCTGACAAAACGAGACACTATCGTTTCTTCATTCTTCTTTCCTTTTCGATGCTGAGTGTTTTGTTGTTTCTGTTTTCTTCAACCCGCGATATTCCTGCGCTTGTTGGTCTTTATGTTGGGGTGGCGGTTTTTCATGTGGCTCATGAAGCGCCCAAAAACGTGCTGATCTCGGAATACTACTCTCGTCCCGAGTGGGAGCGAAGTTTCGCATCTTACGAGGCTTTAACAGAACTCGGCTGGCTTTCAGGCTTGCTTTTAGGCTTTGTATCATCAGGATATGGTTTCAGTGGTGCTTCCTTAATACTGCTGTGTAGTTTACTGAATGTAATCGCTTTTTGTGCCTCTTTATTTTTAATTAAGGATCCGCTTCTTGTGTTTGAAAGACGGCTAGTTGCCATCGAGAGAGTAGTGGATTTTGCACATCGAGGCTTCTCTGTGGCGTTCAAGGCGGTTGACGGGATGCATGTTAGAGAAAAACTGAAGAGTGAAAGCGCCCTCCTTTTCTGCGTGGGGCTTCTATTGTTTTCGTTGTCTACCAGCATGTTTTTCACGCCCTTGCCCGTGTTCTTTTCCAAAGACTTGGGCGTGTCTTCGAACGTTGTTTTTGGCATTTTTGTGTTCAATACTTTAGGAGGCGTTGTGGGCTACGTGGCGTCTGGGAAAAAAGCGCAACAATTGAATACGAGAGCGGTTATGAAACGGGCAATCTTGGTAAGGGCGGTGTTGCCGTTGCTTCTGGCCTCCGCGACGGTTTGGTTCTCTGGTTTTACCACGGCTTTGGCAACCGTCGTTTTGATGATTATGGGCATTGCTTACGGGTTTTTCCTAATATCCACCCTTTCTCTGTCGATGGAATTGATTCCAGAAGGAAAAGCGGGCGTGTTTAACGCTTTAGTAGGCTTGGGCGGCGCCTTAGGATGCTTTCTAGGAACTTATGTTGCAGAAAACTATGGTTTTCAAACGCTTTTCATGGCAACCAGTGTGGTTTTCTTCTTGAGTTACATGCTCTTCAAGGCTTTCTCAAACTAAAAATGAAGCTTTGCAAAGTGTATCAGGTAAGCGTTTTTATTCTTACAAACGTTCTGCGCCGGGAAATAGGTTTACATCTCGGTTTAAATTCTCGGCGAATTTTATAAATGTTAAATAGTATAGAAGCCACCAAACTTTAGAACTGATTTATGCCAGATCCTCTGCGCGAGGACATCTTCAGATTTTGTAGAAATCGAGGTCACATTCTACAAGTTCAACGTTAGCTTTCTTTGCAGCTGATCTACAGGTATCAGTGATTCTGAATGCGACAACTAACAGTCTAGAATCCTTGCCGTATTCTTTTCCATAATTTCGGATTTGTTCTACCGCGCTTTCTGCTGCGGTTCCCTTACATTCAATAAGAACTGTTTTTCCATGTGCATCTTCAGCTATAAAATCTGGTCTCTTTCTTTTGCCTATAGGAACTTCAGCGCTTTTCAGTATTAAGCCCTTTTCTAGTCTATCTAATGAATGATGCAGGTATTTTAGAAGCCCAGCCTTAATTACGTCCTCATTTATCCCCGGGAATTTAGAACTAGATATAGCACATGTTTTAACAATCTTGATTAATCCTTCAAGACCCTTAGAACCTACGTCGATTTCAGCAACAGTGATGCCCTTTTTCCCAAATTGATCTGCAAAATAGCTAGGCAAATCGCGTCGGTCAAAATAATGCGGTTCATCCCACCAGCGAACCTTCCTTTGATATGCGTAACGAAACTCACCTTTTGGATCTCCAATAACATTATCACGATTAAGCCTGCAGGGGCCGTCTACCAGACCAACATAGGCAATCGTGTTATTTCGCGAGTAAGCAAAGACTAAGTCACCTTCCTTCATCTCCCCAACAAACTTCCAAATGTCCTCCGCACCATAAGAAGAATAACCATATTTCCTCAGCTGATCTGTAACTTCTTCTTTGCTTTTGCATTTGCAAAGGTAAGGTACTCTAGACCAACCAATAGCACAAATTTCGAGCCTTTTCCATTCTTCTGCGGCTTCAATTGCTTTGTTGCCAAGTGATGTGTGAAACGTGGTGATCGCAAAAGCTCGACTAGCCATAATTCACTCTCCTAATATTAATGTCATTGAGGTAAACAAATATTTTATGTGATTTAGTGGTTAAAGAGCTTTAGAATTCCTCTTAATCTTCTTTGGGATGTTTTCACAAGGGGGCTTAAACCAAGAATTTAAATGTTCTTTCGAAATAGAGCAACAAGCGAAAAATTGAAAGACCATTAAATGCGATTATTTTGAAAAAGAGCCTCAAAATCGAAATATTTTGCCAGTTTTGGTTGGCGCCGGGGAAGGGATTTGAACCCCTGTGAGCCCGAAGACCCACTGGATCTCGAGTCTGTCCCTCTTTTGCGCTTGAATAGTCTGAGAGAGTCCAGCGCATTGCCACTCTGCCACCCCGGCACCGCACCATACCCGTTTGAAGTTAGCACATTTAGACTTTGCTCTTCACAAATACGAGAGAAACGCGGGTTTTGTTCATATTTGGGGCATATTTGGAGCCTAATTGGATCATATATGGAAGAGGGTCTAGAAAAGCGACGCACAGTCTCGACAACCAGGGACTTTTTATTCTAGCTTAAACTCCCAGTTTTTCCAGAAACTCACAGACCATGCACACATTCTTGCCCTCGGCGCATGGTTCACCACATCCTTTACACACATAAAATCTCCTCTCCTTCCACGACATGGCATCCCTGATTTTTTCAAAGCTCCTAAAAACAGTAAACAAACTCCCCGCATGCCTTTGCTCCAACCTGTTCAACCAAAACCTCACATCATTCCTCAACGCATCACTCGCGTACGGGCAAACCACGCTCTGAAACCGTACACCCCTCAAATAAGCATAAAACGCCGTTTCCCTTTCCGGAACAAGACAAAAAGGCCGAACCCGACGCACAAACACGTCACCTTTATCTACGCTCACCGCACCAAAACGTGCCAAACGATCAACATCACCATGCACGACATTCAGCAAAAAAGTCTGAACCACATCATCCAAATTGTGACCCAAAGCCAAAACATCCGCCTCCAACTGTTTTGCCACCAAATCCAAAGCACGACGCCGCAGAACCCCACAATAAGCACACGCGCTTAAACGCTTACTGCCGCGAACTTTTTCTGCTTTATGCACAATTTCGTCCAGCGACAAACCGAATAACTCTTTAAAACTTAAAACATGATGTTCAACGCCCAAAAAAGCACAGTTTTCCGCCGCAATCCTCAACGCTTCATCACGATAGCCCTTTATTCCCTCGTCAATTGAAGCCGCAAGCAATGTCGCCTTCGGAAAATTCTTCTCTATCCTAGCCAAAACATGCAGAAGCCCTACGCTATCTTTTCCACCCGAAACCGCCACCAAAAGCTTATCATCAAACTTCAACATGCCATACTCGGCAATAGTGACGCGAACACGATTCTCAACAGACGTACAGAAGCATTTCCTACATAACTTCTCGCCACTGTAAGCACGAACAAAAACCGCTTCGCGCCGCCCACAAAAACTACACAAAACCATTTCACCACATCCATCCTGCTCAAGCGCTGGACAAGCCAAACCACAAAAAACTCAAAACCATATTTGTCAAAAGCAGCCCAGAAAAAACCACGTTAATCAAAACACGTAACCACACGCGTTTCTTTTCTCCCACGTAATCCCTAACCGAATAATACAGAAATTTTTCTCCGTCAAAAGGATAAACTGGCAACATGTTAAACACCGCAACGCTAAAGGCAACAGTAAATACCCAATCCAAAAACAAATAAAAATTCACACCCACCACACGATCAAAACCCAAACGAAAAGGATGGTAATCGAAGCCCAGAAGCCCAATCACCGCCCTTCCATCCGAATTTTGAGGAATAACCACGACAGGCACGTCATTTATTCTAAAAACCAAAACATCCCCAGGCGTAACATTCGCCAAATACTCCGCAAGATTCTGCAACGAATAAATCTCAGTATTATTCACAGCAGTAATCACATCGAACCGTCTCACACCAGCAACCGCCAAAGGACCATTTTCTGCAACACCATTGACCACAACGCCTGCTGAAGACGCGAACAAACCAGACAACAACAAAACAACAAGAAAACCCACAACTAAATTCACTGCGGACCCAGCAGCCAATATTCGAAGCTTCGAAGCCCTCGAAGCCTTTTCGAAGCTCTTTTCTTCAGGTTCCACAAAGCCCCCGAAAAAGGTAAACATGAAGGCCAAACCCGCGGATTTCACGGCGACTTTTTCTGAAACCGCGATGATGCCGTGAGCCAGTTCATGCAAAAAGACGACAAGAGCGACGGCGGCGAAGAAAAAGGGTAATGAATCCAAGCGTATGGTTATGGCTGGAACGACTGGCACTATTGGTACGCTTTCTACGTTTGGGGAGAAGAATTTGAGTAAATTATTTAAGAGGAAGTATGTGGCGAAGATTGTTAATCCGAAAGCCGTGGCTGATCCGATGGTGGCCAGTGTTTTCCAGAGTAATGTGTATTTTTTGCCCAGTGTTTGTATGGCGTTTTTGAATTTTTGGGAGCGGTATGACAGGAAGAAGGGGAAAATTTTGAAGCCGTGTTTGTCTGTGTGAATTATTTGGCTGATGATGTAGATTATGCTCCAGAATAGAAGTAAGCCCAATAGAAAAAGGGTTTCGGGTGTTAGTGGCATTGGTGTGTTCCTCACGGAATCTTCTAAAGCAACGGTTTAGTATAGTTTTTGTAAGACGTGACGAGAATGGCGCAGAAACCGTTGAGGCGTGCGGAGCGGATTGAGGTTATTTATGACGATAAACGTTGGCAACTGTTAAAGACGCTGCGTTGTCAAGCGTTAAATATTATGAATGCCTTGGCGCGTGCGCATGTTTATTCTGTTGTGCATGGCAGTATTGCGCGGGGTGATGTTTCTGAGAAAAGCGATGTTGACGTGTTTTTACCCGAACCGCCTTCGTCTTTTATGATAGAATGCGCTTTGGAGAATGCTGGGTTTTCGGTTAGTCGGCGGGTTTTGGTGCAAGCAACGCCGGTTTACGCTGTTAAGGGATATGTAGAATTGAGTGAAAGGCAGTGTGTGTCTTTCCCGCTCGTGAAGATGCGGAGGGTGGAACGGGATTTTTACAAGTACGGTGGGGAAGCGAACCTGGAAATGCTAAGGAATAATTTGCGGGTTGCTGGTGTTGATAAGCGGCTTATGTTGATTGAGCCTACGGAAAAAGGGCACGTTGAAAGTAGCATAGTGGGGCGTGAGGAAGAAGTAGCGAAAATTTTAGATGTTTCTCTTGCTACGGTGTTGGATCGTGTGCGTGCGCTTTTGCGTCGCGATGATATAGGTAGAACAGGGGTTTTTGTGGAAAAAGAACTTGTGCCGGGTGAAACGTTTGAGATGGCGCTTCAATCGCTTGCGAAGAAAAACCCTGCTGTAAGAAGACGTTTAAGAATTGGGGTACGGCTTTGAAGGTTTCAGACATGTGCACGTGAGTGCTGTGTGTCGCGCGTTTCTAGGTCCTCTTCCATATATGATCCAATTAGGCTCCAAATATGCCCCAAATATGAACAGAGAAGCGTAGGTTCACTTTTGGGGGTGAGGGTTCTTTTTTATTTTGGGGTTTTAGGGGGAATGTTGGATGAGGTGGGGTTTAATCTTATCTTGTGTTGTT
>JAWBOF010000059.1:0-7440 GCA_038826685.1 Bathyarchaeia archaeon | reverse complement strand
AAATTGGGATGAAGCTAAGGATTTGACGTTTGTTGAATACGTCGCTGTTGTTAGACGATGTTTCGAAGAACAGAGGTCCAGAGAGAAAAACATGGGGCTGATCCGATGGGAGGATGTAGTGAAGAAGGAAGGCTGAGCAAACTATTCCAGACAGAATCCGTCACAGAAATTTTTGAATATTTGCTTGAAAACGCCAGCGACGCCATCTACGTCCTCGACCTAAAAGGAAAATTTGTAGCCGTCAACCGCAAAGCCGAAGAGTTGACAGGTTTCAAGCGGGAAGACTTTGTCGGAAAATCGTTCAGAGAAATCATATCGCCCAGAGACTTGCCAAAGGCGTTTAAGGGATTCTTGAGTGTCGCTAGGGGTAAATCTATACGGCTTGAGTTGGGATTGAAAACCGCGGGAGGCAAGGTTGTTCCCGTGGAGGTAACTTCGACGCCGCTTGTTGTGAAAGGGAAGATTGTGGGAACCTTCGGGATTGTACGCGATATTAGTGAACGTGTTTTAATGGAAAAAAGATTGCAAGCAGTTAACCGAAGACTGGAAACCGTTTTGGAAACGGCGATGGAGGGGATCACTATTGTTGACGCTGAAGAAAACTTCTCTTTTGTGAATCACGCATTTGCCGAGATGTTGGGTTATAAAGAAAACGAGCTTATTGGCATGAATATACGAAAACTTGCTGATGATGAAGCTTTTAGAGAACTTAGAAAACAGACTGAACTTAGAAGACAAGGAAAAGCGACACGTTACGAGTTGGTCTTACGACGCAAAAATGGCGAACCCCGCTATTTTCAGGTCTCCGCATCGCCCTTGTGGAACGATGACGGAAGTTTCGCTGGCAGCATAGGCATAGCCCTAGACGTTACCGAACAGAAACTCGCAGAGAAAAAAATTTTGGAAAGCCAACAAAAATTTAAAGCACTTTTTTCTGGAAACCCTGAGGCAACAGTGTATGTGGATTCTGGTTTTCGTGTTTTGGATGTTAATCCGCGTTTTGAAGAATTGTTCGGGTTTTCATTGGATGAAATTAAAGGTAAGTATATTAATGATGTTTTAGTGCCGAAGAATTTGAAGGATGAAGCCCGCGCGTTGGATAAGAAAGCAGGAATGGGTTATGTTTATTATGACACTGTTAGGCGGAGAAAAGATGGTTCTCTGGTTCCTGTATTAATATCCGCGGCGCCCATAGTCGCTGAAGGGCGGCTGATTGGGTATGTAGGGGTATACAAAGACGTTACTGAACTGAAACAGATGATGGAGGAATTAAGGGAGTCTGAAGAAAAGTTTAGGAACATTTTTGAAGGTGCCAACGACGCAATTGTATACGGCGATTCCACTGGTAGAATATTAGGCATTAATCGAAAGTGCGAGGAAGTGGCTGGAGTAAAAAGAGAGGAAATTGTAGGTAAACATTTTTGGAAACTGGGATTCGTCAGCCCGAAAGACGTGCCTAAGATTATAAGCCGATTGAAAAGCCGTATGATGGGTAAACCAGCCGGGGGTTTTGAGCTTGTAATAAAAAGCAAGGATGGTAAAAGGAGGTTTCTTGAAGTGAATGTTTCGACGCTTCGTAGGGGTGGGCTTCCGGCTGGTTTTTTGGCAATTGTTAGGGATGTTACTGAACGGAAGCAGATGATGACCAAGTTGGAGGAATACTCGCAAATGTTGGAGGTGTTGGTTGAGAAAAGAACGAAGCAATTGAAAGAAGCGCAAGAACAACTTCTTAAAGCCGAACGACTGGCAGCAATTGGTCAAGTAGCAGCCATGGTCGGCCACGATTTGCGCAACCCGCTCACGGGCATCGCTGGCGCAGCGTATTATTTGAAAACGAAGCTTGGTTCGAAAATGGACAAAAAATCGAAGGAAATGGTGGAGTTGATTGAAAAAGACATTGAATACGCGAACAATATAATAAGTGACCTTCTGGACTATTCGAGAGAAGTACGTTTAGAAGTTAACGTGGCGAACCCGAAACTGCTACTAGACAAAGCCTTGTCAATACTTAAAATTCCTAGCAACATCAAAGTAACAATCGATACTCAAGACGAGCCTACATTAAAAGTTGATGTTGAGAAGATTAAAAGAGTATTCGTTAACATTATCAAAAACGCGGTCGACGCTATGCCCAACGGCGGCAACCTCACAATTAAAAGCAAGAGAAAAAACGGCAACGTAGAAATCATTTTAACAGACACAGGCATGGGCATGTCGAAGGATGTTTTGGAGAAAATTTGGACGCCGTTCTTCACGACGAAGGCGAAGGGCATGGGGTTAGGCTTGCCCATCTGCAAACGCATCATAGAAGCCCACGGAGGCAACATTTCGGTTGAAAGCGTCGTTGGGAAGGGCACAAAGTTTACGGTAACTATTCCTCTTGAGCCCCCGCAATCCAGAGATGAAGGAGGTGAAAAAACATGGGTGACTCCGCGAGAATCTTGGTTGTCGATGACGACGAAAGCATAAGAAAAACCCTTGCAACTATACTCAAAGAAAAGGGATACAAAGTCGACACGGCGGAAACTGGAAAGGACGCCATTAAAAAATCCAATCAAAAATTCTACAACTTAGCATTGATAGACATCCGACTCCCCGATATGACAGGCACCGAACTTTTAACTTCAATGAAAGAAACAACGCCGAAAATGGTTAAAATCATCATAACAGGCTACCCGTCCCTGCAAACCGCCGTGGAAGCCGTTAACAAAGGCGCAGACGCGTACATACTGAAGCCTTTCAAAATGGACAACGTACTCGGCATGATCGAGAAGCACCTGAAAAAGCAACAAGAAGAAAGAAAATACAGCGAAGAAAAAGTCACAGAATTCATTGAAACACGCGCCAAAGAACTAGAAGAAAAAATATAACATACAAGAAAACATTGTTAAAAACTACAAACCCCACTTTCCCAATTGTGCTATGCAGAATTCTTTTATGTTCAGAAACAGTATAGATTGTTTTAAGTGGTGAGGATTTTATGAAAATTAACGAATTTTCTGTGATGATTGGAGGTGAAGCTGGAGAAGGAATCACTCGTGCCGGTTTTCTGTTTGCCAAGGCATGTATGCGGGGTGGGCTTCATGTGTTCGGTACGAATGATTACCAGTCGCTTATCAGGGGTGGACACAATTTTTACGTTGCCCGAATAAGCGCTGAAGAGGTGTATTCTCAAGCCGACTTTATCGATTTACTTATCGCATTCAATGCAGAAACAATTATGCTTCATAAAACTGAGCTGGTTTCTGGCGGAGGGATAATCTACGACAAAGATGACTCTGCAGTTAATGAGGAGTTTATCGGGAGAAAAGATTTGAAACTTTTTCCGATGCCGCTGAGGAAGACTGTTATCGAGCAGTTTAGAGAGCAGCCCTTGTTGAAGAACGCCATAGTCTTAGGCGCCACGATGGCGATAGTGGATTATGACTTGGAGTTGTTCGAAAAGGTTCTCAAGGACACGTTTAGGGCGGAGGTGGCAGAATCTAACATTAAAGCCACGAGAATCGGATATGACTATGCCAAGAACAACTTCACTGACGATTTTGAGTACAGATTAAAGAAAAAAGACCCTATCGATAAACAGAGAATATTTGTGGAGGGAAACGAAGCAATCGGCTTAGGAGCACTAAGGGCGGGATGCAAATTTTATGCCAGTTACCCCATGACGCCTACTACAGGCTTGCTGCATTTCATGGCGGCCAACGAAAGAAAATATGATATGATCGTCATACATCCAGAAGGCGAAATCGCCGCGGCAAACATGGTTACAGGTGCAGCGTTTGCTGGTGTTCGAGCGATGACAGCGACTTCTGGTGGTGGTTTTTGCTTGATGAGTGAAGCTTTGGGGATGATGGGCATGACTGAAACGCCCGTGGTTATCGTGATGGGGCAGCGTCCAGGTCCGAGCACTGGGTTGCCGACTTATTCGGCGCAGGGTGATTTGAGGTTTGTTATTCATGCTGGTCAAGGCGAATTCCCTCGCGTGGTCATAGCGCCGGGCGACATTGAAGAGTGCTTCTATGAGACGATGCGGGCGTTTAATTGGGCTGAAAAGTATCAGATGCCCGTTATCCTTCTAACCGACAAGTATTTAGTCGAAAGCCAAAGGTCAGTTGAGCCTTTTGACATTGACCGGGTGAAGATTGAAAGAGGCGACATAATAACCGACCAGTACACGGCGCAGGAAGAGTATAAGAGGCATAAAATCACTGAAACAGGAGTTTCTCCTAGGGCGTTTCCGCCGACGAAGGGCGCAATCGTTAGAGCCAGCGCCGACGAAAAAGACGAGCGCGGGTACACAACCGAAGACCCTGAATTGACAACAAAAAACGCCGATAAAAGAATGAGAAAACTCGTTTACCTCGCCAAAGAACTTGAACAACGCGGAATAGAAACAGTCAAGTTTCACGGTCCAGAAGACGCTCAAACAACCATAATTTCGTGGGGCTCTACAAAAGGACCCTTACTCGAAGCCATGAAACTTCTCAGTCGAGAAAACATCGCCGTAAATTATCTGCAAATCATCTACCTGCACCCGTTTCCCACAAAGAACGTTGCGAAAATTCTTGGCAAAGCGAAGAAAACAATTGTAATCGAGCACAATGTGACTTCTCAACTTTCAAGCCTTATACGCGACAACAACCTTCGCGACGTTGATCATACGATTCTCAAGTATGACGGAAGACCGTTCAACCCAGGCGCCTTAGCGCAAAGGATTAGGGAGGCGCTTTAAAAATGGTCACGATCACAGACCTTAACACGCCGAAAAAGAACACTTGGTGCCCCGGATGCGGAAACTTCGGCATTCTTTCAGCGTTTAAGGGCGCCCTTGTTGAACTGGGACTCGAAAGAGAACAAGTGGTCATGGTGTCAGGAATCGGCTGCCACGGAAAAATAAACGATTACGTAAACGTAAACGGTTTTCATGGTATTCACGGCAGAGTTTTACCCTTAGCGACGGGCATAAAACTGGCCAACCCCGATTTGACTGTTATAGGGTTTTCTGGTGACTCTGACTGTTACGACGAAGGGTGGGACCATTTCTGCCACGCCATTCGAAGAAACATCGACATCACACTGATCGTGCACAACAACATGATCCTTGGCTTAACAACAGGTCAAGCCACCTCAACAAGCATGCCTGGTTTCAAAACCAAATCTACACCCTTCGGGGCGATTCCTCCGGCGTTAAATCCCCTCGCCCACGCACTTGTCGCATATGGGACGTTTGTTGCTCGCGGTTTTGCGGGTGACCCAAAGCATCTTCAAGGCTTGATCGTGGAGGCGGTTAGGCACAGAGGTTTCGGGTACATCGACGTGTTTCAGCCGTGCGTGACCTTCAATTATCTTAACACTTATGACTGGTTCCGCAAACGAGTGTATAAGCTTCAAGATGAAGGACACGACGTCACCAGCCGCGAGAAGGCTCTTGAAAAAAGTTTCGAATGGGGCGACCGTATACCCATCGGCATATTCTACAAAGAAGAAAGGCCCACTTACCGCGATAACCTTGCTCACATAAAGAACGTGCCGCTCACGAAAGTACCAATAGACGACGTAAACATAAATTCTCTGCTCGAAGAAATGAAATAGCCTGCTGCGTCGGAGATTCCAGAAGTTAAAAATAGGTGAAAATTACAACTTAGAAGAGGTGAAAAAAGTTTGGAACAGACTAAATTTTATGTTTTGCCTAAACTGTCGTACGACTACAAAGACCTTGCGCCCTACGTGTCTGAGGAACAGTTAAGGATACATCACTCTAAGCATCACCAAGCCTACGTCAACGGTGCCAACGCGATTCTTGAACGAATAGACAAGGCACGAAAAGACGGCGCAGATTTCGACGTCAAAGCCACGCTGAAAGAACTCTCATGGAACATAGGCGGGCACTTGCTTCACTCTCTGTTCTGGACAAACATGGCACCGTCAGGCAAAGGCGGAGGAAAACCCGGCGGAAGACTAGCCGACGCTTTGAACAAAGAGTTCGGAAGCTTTGAACGGTTCAAGAAAGAATTCACAACAGCCGCCGTAAGCGTGGAGGGTTCAGGATGGGCAGCGTTGACTCTTTGCAGGCAAACAAATCGTCCATTGATTATGCAGGTGGAGAAGCACAACACGAACGTTTATCCGGCGTTTCGCATCTTGATGGTGCTCGACGTATTCGAACACGCGTACTACATCGACTACAAGAATGACCGGGCAAAGTTTGTCGAGGCTTTCTGGAACATCGTCAACTGGGACGCGGTTAGCAAGCGACTTGAAGAGGCGACGCGATAACAGCGAAAACAATCAGTGAAAAAACCCTCGAGCGAATCTCTTTAATGTGATTGCGTTAGGTCTTTATCCAGCATCTTTTTTTGTTTTTCCGAGCCATTCTTCGAGTGCCTGGTTTACTGTTCTGTCTGTGTTTTTCTTTTTGCGGGTGGTGGATTTTTCGGTTTCACGCATGTACCAGGATGCTTCTTTGTCGTAATAAACTACCAGTAGGAACCCTACCGAGACTATGGCGAAGCCTGTGGTTGTTAAGACTAAGCCCAGAGTTTCTGAGGAAGTTGTGGGTCGTTGCGTCATGAAAGAGAACAAGAGCGGCTCACCAATCGCGATCGTGGTTATTACCAAACCGCCTATGAGAAGGTGCATGCCTATAATCATCATTAAGAACGCCAAAATTTCGTTGTGTGCATTCTGGTTAGCCTTCTTGTAAAGCCAATCTTCGAACGACAAGGGTCATCATGTGATGTTTGAATAATCGTTTGCCTAAAAACTGTGTGAAACCATGGTATGAATCTTAAACGCTTGAAGTTCGGATTCAGAATTTTAGCAAATTTGCCCAGTGGGCGATGTTAAAATCGAGTTTTGTAAATGCTTATATTGTGTGTCATTCCTAAGAAGGAAGCGGAGAAAAAGATCGATGGAGAAAGTTAAGGTTCCAGGCAAAAACAAAAAGCACAGGGTTCTCATGTACGCTATAAGCACGTGTGCGTGGTGCAAGAAAACTAAGAAGTTTCTCGTGGATAACGAAGTTGAATACGAGTATGTTGACGTAGATTTATGCAGCGAAGAGGACCGCCAGAAAATCCGAGATGACATTCGCCGTCGGGGAGGAAGCCTAAGCTACCCGACGATAATCGTGGACAACAAGAAAATAATCACCGGGTACAGTCCCGACGAGATAAAGGAGGCGCTTGAGATTTGACGACGTTAGAAAAGGTGCGTCAGAGGGCGGAAGCGGACGCGAAAACTTATGGTTATTATTTGCATCCTGATCCAGAGTTTTTGAATGATCTTCTGGAGGGACTTAAGAAGAACGAAGAACGTTACGGGTATCCTTCTTGTCCATGCAGAGTTGCATCGGGAAAGTTTGAGTTTGACCGTGACATAATCTGTCCCTGCGACTATCGAGATCCCGACGTGGCAGAGTTTGGTTTCTGTTACTGTGGG
>JAWBOF010000058.1:0-7547 GCA_038826685.1 Bathyarchaeia archaeon | reverse complement strand
GAGCAAGAACGACTGGACAAGAGAAGAACTCCAGAAATACTCTGAAGAAATGACCGCGGTCACCGTACCCGTAAACGTCACGATAAAAGGAAAACAAAAAATCCTCGACTTTACCGCCGCAGAAAAAATCCTAAAACAAGCAAAACTAATTTCACTCGGAAACTGCGGATGCCGAAGCAGGCTAAAAAACTGTGACGCACCCCTCGACGTTTGTCTAACCATAGATAAAGAAGCACAAGAACAAATCAACCAAGGAAACGCAAAGAAAGTTTCGCTCGAACAAGCGCTGGACGCCTTAAAACGCTCTCACGAAGCAGGACTCGTGCATCTCACGTTCACCATGAAAGGCGATAAACAACCCTTCGTCATATGCAGTTGCTGTTCTTGCTGTTGTCACGCGTTGTCTTCTCTTGTGCGGTTTAACATACCCGACGCCGTAGCCGTGTCCGAAAAAATTGCGGTTCAAAATATGGAAAAATGCACGAATTGCGGAACCTGCGTTCAACGTTGCCAATTCCACGCACGACAGATGATCGATGGACAACTGATGTTTTATCAAGAGAAATGCTTCGGCTGCGGCTTATGCGTTGCCACGTGCCCAAATCAAGCCATCTCCTTAGCAAAAAGACCATGACAAAAAAAGAACACAAAAATGTTTAATTTTCTACAACGCATAAATATCAAAATAGCCACGGTATTATGTGAGCACGAGCTGGTTGTTCGATGGGACGAATCGCCAGATGGGTCGAAGATTTTTGCGAAACAATGAAAGCCACCTTGCTAAACAAGTGGCTGTGGATTATCATCGGCGGCATGTGTGCGGTCGTGGTTATACCTCTTATGGTGCTGTGGGTTCTGATGATCGTTCCACCATGGCTAAGCGCAACAATAACCATCTTAAGACTCATAGGTTGGGGCATCGCCAGCGGCTACAAGGAATACTTGCTCTATAAACGGAAAAGCGAACAAGCAAGAAGCAAGGGCGAAGAATTCAACGCCGCCACGTACGATGAATACGTAGAAAAACAAAAGCGTTACCGTGCCCGCTCATGAAGGACGCGCTGAGAGTTTAGATGTCCTTATATTGCTTTGCATTGAATTGAATATTTTGGTGCAGAGACGATTGTCTAAGCGAGTTGTTTTGCCGTTTTCAGCCATCGTAAACTTGGACAAACTTAAACTAGCCATAATCATCAACGCCATAAACCCCAAAATCGGCGGGTTACTCATCCGCGGCTCGAAGGGCTCTGGAAAAACCACGCTCGTGCGCTCTTTGGCGGATATTTTGCCAAAAATACATGTGGTAAAAGATCATCCTTTCAACTGCAACCCCTACGACCCGTCGAACATGTGCCCGGTTTGCCGAGAAAGCTACGAGAAGGGCAAGAAGTTGCCGGTCGAAGAAAGACCTATGGTTGTGGTGGATTTGCCGTTGGGTGCGACTGAGGACCGCGTGGTCGGTAGCTTGGATGTTGAGAAGGCGATTAAACTGGGTGTTGAAGCCCTAGAGCCCGGCATACTAGCCGAGGCAAACCAGAACATTCTCTACGTGGACGAGATTAACTTGTTGCCCGACCACATCGCGGACGACTTGCTTGACGCGGCGGCCACGGGTTGGAACGTTGTCGAACGAGAGGGGATTTCGGTTAGTCATCCGTCAAGGTTTATTTTTATCGGCACGATGAATCCTGAGGAAGGCGAACTGCGTCCGCAGCTTTTGGATAGATTTCCCTTGTCCGTAAGTGTGACGCCGATTGCGTCGGTTGAGGAGAGGATGGAGGTGGTCAGACGGAATCTGGAGTTTGAGGCTAACCCAGAAGAATTCATCGCAAAATACAGCGACATACAAGAAGAGTTGCGAAGGCGGATTGTTCAAGCGCGGGAACTGTTGCCTAAAGTGGTGATGCCCGAGGCTTTGCTGAAGGCGGTTTGTAAGGCATGCATCGACTTGAAGGTTGACGGCATGCGGCCAGACATTGTGATAAGCAAAGCAGCCCAGACGCTTGCCGCGTTTGAAAACCGCACCCAAGTCACCATAAGCGACGTACTCGTTGCTTCGGATTATGCTTTAAGCCACAGAACCCGTGAAGGCGGGTTCCTCGAACCGGCAACGTCGGAGGAAATTAAGGACGCCCTCTTGAGGAACATGAAGGAGATGGGCGTGCCCATGGACGAGACGCAGGAAGAAAAGAAGCCAGGGGGAGAAAAGAAAAAAGAGAAGGGTGTTAGGGCGATTTTTCGTTTTACAGGACAAGCGGGTGGGAAGGAAGAATTTCTCAAAAAACATAAAACCATCAAGAATTTTCTTCTAAGGATGTCTAAAATCTACTCCACTATCGCGCGGGTTACGGGTCAAACGATTTTCTCGTGGAGAGCCAAAAAACTCAGTGAAGCAGAGAAGGACATGGCGAAAAGCAAGGGCACTTTTGCGGGCGAGAAGCCTCAAGTTAAGGGCGAATTGGAGAAGAAACAGATTGGCTTGGCTAAGGATAAAGGCGTGCCTTCGGTGGAAATGGCTCTGAAAGAACCCGACACAACGAGGGGATATTCGTTGCTGACGAGGATTCAGGAGCCGCTGAAAGGTCCACCTTCTGTGTTGTCCGGTTTATCCTTTAAAGCAAAGAAAACACGTGGAGCACCGAGCGTTTACGCAGGAAAACGGGCTGAGACTATTACCACCCTTCATCGTGGACGCCCGCACGGCTGGCGCATCCCCCGTGGAAAGCCTCAGGATATTCATTTGCCGGCGACTATTCGTGCGGCGGCGGTGAGGCAGAAGTTTCGGGCGCGTGAGCCGAGTCTGGGGACGGCGGTTGCGATTGGAGTCGAAGACGTGCGGGAGAATTTGCGGAGGTATAAGGCGCCGATGACGATTGTTTTTGTGGTGGACGTGAGTGGGTCGATGATGATGAACATCGATGCGGTGAAGGCGGCGCTTATGCGGTTGCACAGTGACGCTTACAGGTATCGTGATCGTGTGGGGATTGTGGCTTTGAAGGATACGGGTGCGGTGGTGGCGCAGCATCCGATCACGAACTTGCGTGTTGTGGCGAACCGACTTTTAGGCTTGCGGGTGAGTGGTTATACGCCTTTGGCTGCGGGTATGCTTAAGGCTTGGGAGGTTTTGAAGGAGGCTAAGCGGCGGGATAGTTCGACGATTCCTGTGATGGTGATTATTACGGATGGTAGTGCGAACGTGCCTTTGATGAAGAGTCTCGAGAGCGGCGAGGTTCGAGTGGTGGATGAGGCGCGTGTGGCGGTGCGGGAGTATGAGGGTTTGGCGGTGAGGGATGTTTTGTCGGTGGCGAAGCTGGTTAAACGTGAAGGCATCCACACCATTGTGATTAACACGAACCCGCACTTTGCCGGAAGAGAAACCTACGGGTTCGCGGTGACGGAATTAATAGCGAGAAAAACAGGCGGAAACCTGCACACGATTGGCTTGGTGCAGACGAACAAAGAATTCGTCGAAAACATGATAAACAGCATCATCGAAGACCAAAGACAAATCACATACCAAGCAACTAAAACAACAGTAAAATCTAATCCTTCTGTTTGAGAGTGTAACTATGCAAGACAAGAAAACGCTTTTGGATTATTACACGAAAAGTATGACGACCCACGCCACAATTACAGTTGCTATTGTTTTTGGTCTATTCTCCATTTTGAACTTAATTTCCACAAAAGAATTGATTATTAAAATAGGGTTGAGCCCTATCTATTTCTTTTTAGGACTTTTTGGGTGGTATGAAATAAGAAGATATATGTATTACGCGCATAAAGCTAAAGATTTTGTAAAAGACTTTGGCGTAAACGAAAATGCAGAAGCAGAAAAAGAAAGGACAATAGTAAAATTTGCTGCAAAACGTATTTGGCCACATATGATATCTTTGTATGGGTTTTTCGTAATCTATTGTTTCTTAATTGTTTGGCTCGATTATTTTATTTAGATTTTTCATAATATTTTGATGGCGCCAAAAATGTAGCTTTAATACTTAAATTCTGCTTTGTTTAACTTGTTGGTATGTCTCAAGAAAAGATTGTTGTGTTGATGGGTTCTAAAAGCGACTACGACTTCGCCAAGCGAATACAACAATTTCTCGAAAAAGAAGGTTTTCCTGTAAAGTGTGAGTTTGATGTTGCTTCTGCGCACAAGACGACTAAGAAATTGTTGGACGATTTGGCAGAATACGAGAAAAGCGGCGACAATATTGTTTTTATCACTATTGCTGGCTTGTCCGATGCTCTTTCGGGCGTAGTTGCAGGCTACTCTAAATTCCCAGTTATTGCTTGTCCTCCGGATGCTGAGCAGTTTGGTTGGGCGAAGGCTTTTTCGTCGATGATGATGCCCAAGGGCGTCGCAGTTGCTTTCGTGTCTAATCCTGAAAACGCCGCGCTTGCAGCCGTAAAAATCTTAGCATTGTCTAACACTAATCTGCAGAAAAAAGTTATAGAGTATAAGAAAAGGCTTGAAAAAGCAATTTACGATGCCGCGAAAGAAGTGAAAAGGGGCGAAAAGAAGTGACAAACGCTGAAAACGTCGTCCTCGAAACCCATCTGCCTCACCCACTGTTCAAACGGGGCAAGGTTAGGGATGTTTATGACCTTGGCGATAAACTGTTAATCGTCAGCACCGACCGCATCAGCGCCTTCGACGTCGTCCTCCCAAACGGCATACCCCACAAGGGTGAAGCCATAACCCGCCTCTCCACATACTGGTTTAGCCAAACTAAGGACATAATTCCAAACCACATCATCGAAACCGTCGACTCGCGAACCGTACTCGTAAAAAAAGCCAAACTCGTCCCCATCGAATTCGTCATACGCGGCTACCTATACGGCGCAGCATGGGAAAACTACAAACAAGGCAAACCCATCTGCGGCATAAAACTGCCAAAAGGCTTACAGAAAGCCCAAAAACTCCCAACGCCCATCCTCACGCCCACAACCAAAGCCGACGTGGGACACGACATCGAAATCACACACAAGGACATGGAGCAGAAGATAGGCAAACAAATGGCGACGTACATCAAAGAGGTTTGTATGCAGATTTACGAGAAAGCCTCACAGCGGGCTGAGCAGAACGGCATAATAGTCGCCGACACCAAACTCGAATTCGGCACCCTCAAAAACGGCGAAATAATCCTCATCGACGAACTCCTCACACCCGATTCCTCCCGCTTCTGGCCACAAGACAAATACCGAATCGGCGAAGATCAACCAAGCTTCGACAAACAATACGTCCGCGACTACCTCCTAAGCATAAAATGGAACAAACAACCACCCGCCCCAACCCTACCACCCCACGTGGTCGCCGAAACCTCGAAAAAATACATCGAAGCCTACGAACGCCTCACGGGGAGAAAGTTTTAAAAAACATAAAACCCTATTTGCGTGTCCACAAGAAGGTGTAGAAAGGATGGTTATTGAAAGAGAAGAAATGCAAGAAATCGTCAAAAAATACAAAGAACCCATAGGGCTTAATTTAGGCTCACACTCGGCTCTGGACGCGTGGCAAGGACAACGAAACTACGGCATAAGAAGCATAATCTACGTCCCACCCCAAAGAGCAAGGATCTACCTGCAGAACCCCATGGTGGGCAAACCCGGCGAAACCATCGAAGACCTCCCAGCCACCGCCAAACGCGACTTGAAAATCGTCAATGACCCGAAGGATATCAAGAAGAACGGCGACTGGCGAAGCGCAATCCTAATCGTTGACAAATACTCCGACATCACCAAATACACAGACGAACTCATCAACCTCGAATGCCTACAAATCCCAAACCGCGCTTTTGCCGTGTACGTAGGCGGCGACGAAAACTGCAGCGTCATCGAAAACAAATATCCCGTCCCGATCCTCGGCTCACGAAAACTCCTCAAAATCGAAAACAGAGGCGAAATAGAAAAAGACTATTACTGGTTCGCCGAAAAAGCCGGAATACCAAGCCCCAAAGCCTACGAATACCAAGTGGTGAAGGGAGGCATACGATTTAAGGAACCAATCGACGAGCCCATGCTGCTCAAAGCCGAACACGCACACCGAGAATTCGAAAGAGAATTCATCTTCGCCGCAAACTCAGAAGACTTGGAAGAAAAAGTGCAAGCAGAAGTCGAAGCCGGAAAACTAGACCAACACAGCCTAGAAAACGCCCGAGTCGAACAAATAGTCCTCGGACCACACGCAAACTTCAACTTCTTCTACTCGCCCATCGACGCCAAACAAGACTGGGGCGACGCTGACGACTGGTACGCCAAATTATTCAACACATCACTGGAAAACGCCCGCGTATGCCTTGCTAATCAGTTCCTCTCCATAGACGAAAGAAGAGAAACCATACTCGACGGAGTCAGACGCTTACCATTAGACGTGCAAGAAAAACTCAAGCAGGTTCCATCTTTCGAAGTTACTGCACACTTGGTCATGAGTCTCAGAGAATCACTGCTGAAAGACATGCACCGCTACGCCGACCGCTTCCTACTCGCCACACGAGAATACGAGCCCCCGGGCACTATAGGCGCATGGTGCCTCCAGACACTCATCACGTGGGACAGAATCTCAAAATACGAACTAAAACCGCAGATGAAGATGGACTTGGCAATTGGCACAGAACCAAAAACAGGCAGAGACTACGGGTTATACGACGTGCCAGAAGACCGAGAACCCTACATGCACATCCCAGTCACACAAGACGTAGCTCTACGCCACGGCGGCGGCACAAACGTCCACATGGGCATCGGTTCACAATACGCCAACGCGAAATACGGCAAACGCATGAGCATGGGCGACCGCATAGCCCTCGAAATCAAACGCGCAACTAAACTAAAACTGCTCCACGAAATCGTCACGTAAGCTGACTGGTGAAAGTGTCCAAAAGATACTCCTACGCAAAAGCCGGTGTGGACCGGGAAACCAGAGCAAAATCCAAGACTGCCCTCCGAATTTTGAGGCAAACCTTCAAGTTTTATCCATACGGCAAAGCGGTCAAACTTCCATACGGCTACGTGCTTCCTTTCGGCGAAAAAAAGTATCTGGATCTAGAGATAGAGGGCGTGGGCACAAAAGTTCTGGTGGCGCAGCTTGCTGACAAGTACGACACGATAGGCATAGACGGAGTCGCCATGGCCGTTAACGACGTGATCCGTTCGGGCGCCAATCCCCTCGCAATCGCAGACAACATCCACGCGCAAGTTTCCGATCCAAAGCTAATAAATGAATTGATGAAGGGCATAGTGAAAGGCGCCGAAGAAGCAAAGTGCATCGTGCCCAGCGGAGAAATCGGCGATGTAGCAGAAATAATCACGGGCGCAAAAGAAGGAAAAGGCTTCGACCTTGTAGTCGCGTGCATAGGCGAACTGGAAGAAAACAAAATAATTTGGGGAAACAACATCAAACCGGGCGACGCGATAATAGGATTGCGAAGCACGGGACTCCACAGCAACGGCATCACTCTGGCACGCAAAGTCCTGTTCAAGCAGTGGGGAGGAAAATACGACGCGTTCGATGTCCCCGATGGAATCGACAAAGAAATCGTCTTCGAAGTCTT
>JAWBOF010000057.1:0-7774 GCA_038826685.1 Bathyarchaeia archaeon | reverse complement strand
CATTTTAACAAACACGCTCTATGCTATACACGGTGAAGTCGTTGCTGAAAATTCAGACGCCCCTCATCCTCGTCAACTTCAAAACTTACCTTGAAGGCACAGGCAAAAAAGCCGTCGAACTAGCCAAAAAAGCTGAAAAAGTACATCTCGAAACACGCGTCTCCTTCGGACTCGCGCCCCAATACAGCGACATCCCAACCTTAGCGACCGCAGTTTCGATTCCCATATTCGCGCAGCATATTGACATTGAAAAACCTGGCAGCTTCACCGGTTTTGTGTTGCCAGAAGCCGTGAAAGAAGCGGGCGCCGTGGGCACTTTAATTAATCATTCTGAACATCGTCTCAAACTTGCGGACATCGATGCGGCGATTACGCGAGCCCGCGAAACCGGATTGATTTCTTGCGTGTGCAGCAACAACGCAAAAGTCAGCGCTGCGGTTGCGGCGTTACAGCCCGACATTATTGCGATTGAGCCGCCGGAGCTTATCGGAACTGGGATTCCTGTTTCTAAAGCGAAGCCCGAAGTGGTCAGCGGCACGGTGGAGTTGGTTAGGCGTATAAACCGAGAGGTCATAATTCTCTGCGGTGCAGGCATAACCAAGAGCGAGGATGTGGCGGCGGCTTTACGTTTGGGCACCGCCGGAGTGTTGGTTGCCAGCGGGGTTGTGAAAGCGAAAGACCCATATATGGTGATGCGTGAGTTTGCTGATTCCGTGAGAAAATAGAATTGGTGCACAGAGTTTGAAAGTGGAAATCGAATGCGCGCCTTGTATTATTTATCGTGGTCATGCAGAGATTTGTGAGGCTACGAAAGAGGAGGCTTTGAGATTTAAGTCGATGAAAGCATTGTTTGATTTTTTGGAAAAAGAATTCAACCAAAACGCTGTTCCGGCTTATCTTGGCACTGAACGTGACCGGCTTGTTAGAAAAACCACGGGCAATCCAGACCCATACGCCGCGAGGAAACGTCTGAGCAACCAAAAAGCCTTGGAACTGCTGCCTTTAGCCGAAAAAATCATAAATAATAGTCGTTCTGACGAGGAACGCTTCAGGAAAGCCCTTCTCTGCAGCATCGTGGGCAACGTTATGGAGTTTGACATACCTGTTCATTCGTTCAAGTTTGACGACCTTGAGAAATTGATGAAGCAATCGGAAGAAGATTTGGTAATCGACGAGATTTCAAGGATTCGTGAGTTGGCAAAAAGAGCAAAGACCGTTCTCTATCTTACGGACAACGCTGGAGAAATCGCTTTTGACACTTTGTTTGTAAGGGAATTAAAAAGACACGGTGCTCGAGTTGTAGTGGCGGTCAAGGCTAAACCTGTGCTTAATGACGCCGTGTTAGAAGACGCCAAACTGGTAGGAATGGACAAAATCGCGGATAAAATCATCACGACGGGCAATGATTCGGTGGGTTTGAACTTGAAAGAATCCTCGCCTGAATTCTTAAAATATTATAACTCTGCAGATTTGATAATCGCGAAAGGCATGGGTTACGCAGAAACTCTCACGGAAAACAAACTGACCCGCCCTCATGCGCTGCTTCTTCGGACAAAGTGTAACCCAGTTGCACGGTTCTTCGGTGTGCCCAGAGAAAAAAACGTGGCGAAAATTTTGCCTTAACCTCGGTAAAAGTGGATTGCGAAAAATGAGAGAAACGTTACCTAAAATAGTCCTCGAGGCTGACACGCTTCAAAACATTGACGAAATGCTTGGTCGTGAGTGGTTAGTTGCTAACGGTTTAGGGGGCTACGCGTCTTCGACGGTTCTGGGCGTGAACACAAGAAAATATCATGGTCTTCTGATTGCTGCTTTTAACCCGCCCACGAACAGGCATGTTTTGCTTAGTAAGCTTGATGAAGAAATCCGAATCGGCAACGATGCTTACAAATTGGGGGTAAATGAGTTTTATGACACTTTCTACCCCAAACCGCATGGTCTGCTTCGTGAATTTTCGCTCAACCCGTTTCCCACGTTCAAATATCAAGTGCACAATGTGACGCTGCAAAAGATTGTTTTTATGCCCAGAAACAAGAACGCGGTTGTTGTGGTTTATGAAGTGCGCAATCGGGATGAGAAGGAGGCGGTTCTGCAGATTTTCCCACTCGTCAACTTTCGCCACTTCTACTACACGACAGACAAAGATCAGCTGCAATGGAGTTACAGCCAAAAACATCATGAACAAGACGCAATTATTCAATTTGAACCAACAAAGCACACTCTGCTTCTTTCTTTAAACAAAGGAAAATACTACGCAAATGATGGTGTTTGGATAGAAAACTTGTATTATCGTGTTGATGCGTCCCGAAAAGAGGATTGTTTCGATGATTGTCTCTCGCCGGGACGTTTTGAACTACACGTCAATCCCAAAGAACAAGAACGATTTTCCATAATCGCGGTTGTCGACAAAACTCTAGAAGCAGCGCAGAAAGTTTTAACAGAATTAAAAAGAAGCGACCCTTTCACTCAAGAGTTAAAACGTCAAGAAGGTTTGCTCGAGGACTTTCAGAGTCGCTACGCAGACGTAAGAATGGAAGATTGGCTAAAATGGCTTGTTTTAGCAGCGGACTCGTTCACGGTGCACCGTGCCTCCACAAACTCGAAGTCAGTCATCGCTGGGTATCATTGGTTTGAAGATTGGGGACGTGACTCACTAATCGCTTTACCCGGTTTGACTCTCGTGACCGGCAGGTTCAACGATGCAAGAGAAATCTTGTTGACTATCAAAGATTACTGCAACCAAGGAGTAGTTCCGAACCGTTTTCCCGACCGCGAAGGCGACAAGCCAGAATACAACACAGTGGACGCAAGTTTATGGTACATCAACGCGGTGCTACAACACCTCAAATACACGGGCGATTTCGGCTTCGTGAAAAACGAATTGTGGAGCACGCTCCAATCAATTATAGATCATTACGCTAAGGGCACGTTAAACAACATCCGTATGGACGATGACGGGCTGATAAATCACGGACCACGACTAACGTGGATGGATGCTACCGTAAACAACAACCCCGTTACTCCACGCTCGGGGAAAGCCGTGGAAATCCAAGCACTATGGTACAACGCCTTAAGAACAATGCAAAAACTCGCCGAGTACTTTCAACAAAAAGACCTTGAAGAAAGATACGCAGAAATGGCAGAAAAAACAAGAAAAAATTTTGTTGACCAATTCTGGAATCCGAAAGAAAACTGCTTGTTTGACGTTGTTGCAGACGAACAGAAGGATTCGTCCCTCAGACCCAATCAAATAATCGCGGTTTCACTGGACTTCTCGATGCTTGACGGGACGAAAGGCAACGCCGTGGTTGACGCAGTTCAAACTAAATTACTATGCGAATACGGGCTCAGAACAATATCCGCCGAAGACAAGCAGTATGTTGGCAGATACGAAGGCGACTGGGCACAGCGCAACCAAGCCTACCACAACGGCACGGTTTGGCCATGGCTCCTCGGACCATTCGTTACAGCGTTCCTTAAGACTAAAGGACACGAAGAAAAATGGCACAAATTCGCCTTCCAAAAGTTTCTGCTCCCGTTCTTCCAGAAGTCCATCGCACAAGCGGGGCTTGGAACAGTCAGCGAAATTTTTGACGGAGACGACCCGCATCTGCCGCGTGGATGCATCGCCCAAGCATGGAGCGTAGCAGAGCCCCTTAGAGCCTTCGTCGAAGATGTTTTGTTTAAACGCCCGTCCTTCGAAGGAAAAATGGATTTGTAATAAGGAAATTAAATAAGGAGGAAGGCACAACTTTCTGGGTTGCTTCCAAAAAGCGGGCACAAAAAAATGACTGACGTTTGCTTAATCTTCGAGGTTCATCAGCCTTTTCGGCTAAACCGCAACTTTCACATAGACCTCTTGTCACGTCAGTTTGTAACAAAAAAGGACCTCGACGAACTCTACTTCGACAACGAACTAAACAAACACATATTCGACCGCGCCGCAAGAAAATGCTACCTCCCAGCAAACAACATCCTCCTCCAAGAAATCGACCGCTTCAAGAACGAACACAAACAATTCAAAGTCTCGTTCGGAATCTCGGGCGTTTTTGCCGAACAATGCGAACGCTGGAACCACGGGCTCTTAGAATCGTTTAAACAACTCGCCGAGACCGGCTGCGTCGAGTTTCTGGACGAAACCTACTATCATTCGCTCTCAAGCCTCTACGGCAACGACCGCCAAGAATTCATCGAACAAGTACATATGCACCGGCAACTCGTGAAGGATTTATTCCATCAAGAGCCTAAAGTCTTCGAGAACACCGAATGCCTCTACAACAACTCCATCGCCAAAGCCATCGAAGCCTTGGGCTACAAAGCCATAATAACTGAAGGCGCCGACCGAATCCTAGAATGGCGAAGCCCAAACTATGTTTATCATGCCGCTGGTTCGCCGCTGAAGGTTCTGCTGCGCAACTACAGGCTTTCCGACGACATCGGCTTCAGGTTTTCTGCTCGATGGTGGAGCGGGTGGCCTTTAACCGCGGAAAAGTATGCCAGTTGGCTTGCGGGTACGCCGGGTCAGGTGATTGTGCTTTTTGTGGATTATGAAACGTTCGGTGAGCATCATTGGCCTGAAAGTGGGATTCACGAGTTTTTGCGGTGGCTTCCGGGCGAGGTGAACAAGTGGGAGCATCTGCGTTGGAGTACGCCTTCTGAGGTTGCGGATAGGCATGCGCCGGTTGGGGAGTTTTTTGTGGATGATTTTAACACGGTTTCTTGGGCGGACCTTGAGCGTGACCCGACGGCGTGGCTGCACAATTCGATGCAGATGATTTCGTATGATTTCTTGAAGGGTTTAGAGCCGTTGGTGAAGGGCATCGGCGACCCGGAGATGTTGCGGTTGTGGCGGTATTTTCAGATGAGCGACCATCTTTATTACATGAGCATCAAAGGCGGCGGACCTGGCGACGTGCACAGTTACTTCAATCCCACAGGGAACCCTATTGAGGCGTTTGCGGTTTATTCGCGGATTTTGTCGGATTTTGAGGCACGGTTGTTGAAGGAGTTGGAAAAGCCCGAGGTAGCGGCGAAGTGGATTTTGCGGAACTTGACGGGCGCTAAGGGGTTCACGTTCTTCTACGAGTTTGCGACGCCGACGCCGTGGACCGTTTATAGTTTGGGCGAGTTTTTGGCGGCATTGAAAGCCGTGGACATCAGTTCTGTGCAGTTTCACACGGAACGGGGCGATTTCGAGCGTTGGATCCGCGAAGTCATCGGCGACGTGGCTTTGGCAGATCGATTGGCGGCGGTTGCGAAGCAAGAGAGAATGACGGGTGAGACTTTGCGGAAACAGATGGTACGGTTGATTCGAAGCAGAATTCGTCAGTTGGAGACATTGTCGCAAAAGGCGGCTAAACAAGCCTAAGTTGTGGCGTGTTTTGTGTGCGTGTCATTTTTTATGCATTCAGTTTTAAATGTGGTTAACACGTAGAGTAAGCATTAATTAGCGCATCATGCGAATATAGGAGACTTCACGCGCGTGGAGGGTGCCTGCGGTTGAAGATTTGCCAGATTACGTGGGAGTTTCCGCCTCGAGTGGTGGGCGGCATTGCGAGTCATGTTCATGATTTGTCGAAGGCTTTAGCGCGGATGGGGCATGAGGTTTACGTGGTGACTTTGGATTTTCCGGGTGCGCCGAACTTTGAGCAGATTGATGGTGTTAAGGTTTACCGTGCGCCCAGCGAGGTTGGGCATCCGCATTTTTTGACGTGGACGCTTTTGTTTAATAATAGTATTGAGAAGCGGGTGGCGGATGTTGGTGTGGATTTTGATGTTTTGCATGTGCATGATTGGTTGACGGCGCCGGCTGGGATTGCGGCGAAGCATTTTTTGCGTAAGCCTTTGGTGACTACGATTCATAGTACGGAGTACGGGCGGAGTACACTGCATAGTGTGGATAGTTTTACGATTGATGGGTTGGAGTGGTGGGCGACTTACGAGGCGAACAAAGTTATAGTTACTACTTGGAGTATGAGGCACGAAGTGTGCGGGCATTTTAAGGTGCCGTGGGAGAAGGTGTGGATTATTCCGAATGCGGTGGACGCTGCAAAGTTTCAAGTGAACGTGGACAAGGGTGCGGTGCGGCAGCGGTACGGTGTGGGTTGGGGTGAGAAGTTGATTTTGTATGTGGGGCGTTTGGTGCCGCAGAAGGGTGTGGAGTATTTAATTCAAGCCGTGCCGAAGATTGCGGCGAAGTATCCGGGTGCGAAGTTTGTGATTGTAGGCGAAGGTTGGCTTAGGGGGCATTTGGAGTGGTTGGCTAATCAGACGGGGCAAAGGTGGAGGATTAATTTTACGGGTTTTATTCCTGACAGTGAGTTGGTTGCGCTTATGCGGAGTGCGGATGTTTTGGTTGTGCCGAGTGTTTATGAACCGTTCGGGATTGTGGCTTTGGAGGGGATGGCGGCTGAGGTGCCCGTGGTGGCGAGTCAGGTGGGCGGTTTGGCTGAGGTTATTGAGCATGATAAGACGGGTGTTTATGTGTACATGCGTAACCCTGATTCGATTGCGTGGGGTGTGGACCGGGTTTTAAGCGACAGTGGGCATGCGGCTTGGTTGGTGAAGAACGGGTTGGAGGCGGTGCGGAAGGTTTATAGTTGGGAAGCGGTTGCTAAGAAGACTACGGAACTTTATGAGGATGTCGTGAAAGGAGGCGCTAAGTGAGAACATGTCGCTTTATTACAGCCCAAATTTGCCCGAAGAGTTCCGTTTCTTAGCCATGCTACACAACATCGGCGCGATTAATGCGGAAAAAGCGTTGACGATGGACGAAATCGCCAAGTGGACGACGATGGAGCCTAAGACAGTGCAGGAGCACATTCGCAAACTAAGCGAACTGGGCTATGTTAAGACGGTTAACGTGGAAGGACAGGACAAGTACCACGTGTCAGTGGACGGAATAAGAAAAGTACTAACACTATACAGCTAAAAACTTTTAGAATTATGTGTGTTCTCAGCGCAAAGACTAGACTATTCTATTAGGCTTCATATAGAGTCAGCATTGATTAGAAATAACCAATTCGCGTAGTTCTACATGTTTTTCAGTCTTACTCTAAAGTTCAGCTGGATAAGACATTTTCAACATCTATTCACTACTCTAGAAATCAGCAGCGTCTTTCTCTGTTATGCCCAGTTTTTCGGCAGCATCCATGAATTTCGACGTTGACTTTGGACGGAAGATTATCTTGTTAGGGTACAGTCTTGTTGCGCGTGAGGTTATCCAGATTCGTGCAGGCAGTGGGTCTAATAAGAAAAGAGTTATTTGGTCTTCCTTCTTTAGATGCCTTGACGGTATTTTCCAGAAGCCGAGCAGCCGTTGCTTGTCTACTTGTGTTATGTTATATCCAAAGACCTGTTGCGTTTCGTAGTGTTTGTGAAAGTTGAGGAACGGGACTTCAACGTACAAGTCTTTGTTTGTCAAGTATATTTTAACGTAGGCAAGAGCGAATGAAAAGAAGACAACAGCGACTGTTACCACTATTAAGAGAGCGTAGAGCAATGGAAAGCTCGGAATAAAATATGGCGCCTGAGAAATAAAGAAAAGTAAAGGAGCCCAAGAGAGGAAGACCCATCTTCCTCCGATGTTCTGTTCAAACTGAATTTCTCCAAGGTAGGAAGCTTGCTTCCTCTTGTGGTTTGAATGAAGGAGACTCATGGTGCCGAGCAGGATTGGTATTGATGTGTACATGAGTACTGGATGCGCATACAGTGGGGCAGTCGCGAACACTTCGCCGTACACGAAGTAATTTGAGGGCTGTGAGATGTACACTCG
>JAWBOF010000056.1:0-7801 GCA_038826685.1 Bathyarchaeia archaeon | reverse complement strand
CATCTTGTTTCACCCTCGGTTTTCGAACAGCAATATTCTTTACAGTTGAGTGATACATTGACCTTATCTCCCTCTTAATAACTGCTCCTCAATTTGGCAAGGTAACACGCGTCTTTTTCATGTTAATTTGTCGATTCTTTGTCACCGTCTTGTAAGCGCGATGGTTACATTATCTTTACATGTTTTTTGTGGTTAATTATATTATGATGATATGTCTGAAAAATGACATGTCGTATGCCCATACAACAAAAGAACTGTAGAACAAAAAGGCAGGTGAAGAAAAAATGTTAGAGTTGCTGGTTTGGGCTTTCTGGTCGGTTTTCGGAGCCTACAGCATTTGGTACTTCTCCCAAGCGGAAACACTTCAACCATTAAGCATATACGACCTGACATTAACGTGGGAACTGCACAAACTGCAAACCGGTTGCACTGCATCACGGCTCAATTGTCTATTTGCGAAGAACGGTGAAATTGTAGGTTTCGATTGCGAATGCGGCTATAAGTTTTTGCAGAAGCGAACTCTTACACAAAAAGCAAACGAGTATGCTTCAAGAAGCATTTTTGCAGACGTATTGCGTGCGAGAAGTTCTTCACAAGACCTTGGTATTCGCTATTCATACATTAAGGAAATCTAGGTAGTAAGAGAGAAAACAAACTACATACCAACGAGTTATAACAGACAACAGCGACACTTTTTTCATTCAAGCCGTTATTGTCAGGGTAAAGTTTTGCCAAAAGAAAGAATTGTTCATCAACACATATGTAAAACAAGGGCGGTTTAACTTTCATGTTTTTGACTTTACACATGTACTTGAGTTCTTTTGTTAATGGAGCATTAGCCGTGCTGACTGGAGTTCCCATTATCACGTTCACGCCGCTATCGACGAGTTTGTCAAGAAGTTTGTTAAAAGTTTTGTAAAAAAGAATAAACCCTTCATCCCACGCTACGACAACGACAGTTTTCTTGGCTCGAGAAATCAATTCTTCCACTTTTTCTAAAACCTTAGCCTGCCCTCGAACAACCCATACTTCTTCTTTCTCAGGCCTACGGGCTGATTGCGCTTTCTTGTATATTTCTTCCAACAAAGCCACGAGACTGTCTGACTCGAGCATAGAAATTATTTCAGCAGAAGTTTTTTCTCTGAAACGAAGCAAGTATGGTTGGAAGGACTTCGCCGGAGAATTCGGCACGAATTTTCTGGGGCACTCAGGAATCTCGGTCACTAATCCTCTTTCGACAAGCTTCTTTAATGTGGCGAAAATTTTGGTTCTCGGCACTTGGCATTTTGTGCTTAATTTTCTTGCTTCAGCTGGGCCTTCTGAAACGAGCGATACGTAGACTCTGGCTTCGTAATCTGATAGTTCAAGATAGCGCGAAACCTTCCGAGATAGTTCATCTTCGATGAGTTTTGGATTTTCTGGAAACGGCATCCTATCCACTTTCGTAGACTCAAATCGAATGATAAAATCTGCGAAGTATAATGGTTATGAAAATGGAATACTAATCACAAAGATTGGAGATTCAGATTCAGAATTAAGCCAAAAAACTTATAATTTAACAACAGTGGCTGTTTGCAAGCGAAGTTTCATCTTCTGGGCGGTTAAAAAGTTATATACTAAATGCCATAAAATCATACGATTTGTAAAGGGAACAAAAATGAAAAAGTCAATTTTAGCTGTGATAGCTTTACTCTTAGTAGCGGCAACAGCAACGGTGATACCAGCGCACGCCGAAATAACAGGTTATACGTGGCTCGGAGCAACGTACACATATGATGATTACTACAACCAATGGATCTATGGCTATAAAGAAGGAACCACAGCGGTCCTTGCGGTTTGGGTGCGCAACAATTACACCGGACCCAACGCACGCCAGATCAACGTGACTAAAGTTTATGTGAGCTTCGATTGGGGAGAAAAATACGAAGCAGCCCAAATAAGCTCCACAAACCCGTTTGGAGTGATAATCCAGGCTGGCGCCCAACGCGTTCTCTATGTAAACTTCACCGTTCCATCAGTTGCAGTCGCCTCCAACATGTACACCCACGCATACACCATATACAGTGACTACAAAGTCAAGAACGCAACTGGTACGAATTGGTTCTCACGCACCTACGAATCTGCAATCTACCAAGATTTTGTCGTCTTTTCTGGAGACCAGGCAACCGCCTTGGATTTATGGAGAATCATTGACGATTACCCGTCACCTTCATACTGGCAGAGCACTGGAGCCAGAATACTTGCCAACAAAGCTGAAAACGAAACCGACGCTGGCTGGAGATACTATGAAGTTGGAGACTTTACACGTGCAAGACAACGTTTCGCGATGGCTTTAGACTATCTTAACCAAGCGTGGGACCAAGAAGAAGCATACCTCACAATATGGGAAACACTGGAAATTGAAGAAATGCGCGCTCGGATAAGAAGCTACGACGCCATGAGCAGCTTCCTCAACGGACTTTCAACCATGTGGGTACTTCTCGGCATCGGCTGGGTACTCTTGGGCATAGGCTACATCATAAAGTACTTGCGGGCAAAACGACCAGAAGCCGCTGCAGCGTAAACTACCCTTTTCTTTTTTCTATTTTTTCTGTGCTTTTTCTTGCGTAAGTGATGTAGCCCGTGTGGGCGGTCATCAGGGTTTCTGGCCGCGTTTTTCCTCGTTCCACTTGCATTCCTCGTAGAAGGCATTCGACGGTTTCGATGCCTATGAATTTGTTTTCTCTTAAAGCTTCTACGGTTTTGACAACTTGGTCTATGGTCGGACTGAACGAGACAATCGTGCCGCTTCCTTTCAGCGCGTGGTACGCTTGGGGCACGACGAGCCATGGTGTTGCTAAGTCGAGAATTATGGCGTCGACGTTTTTTTCATCTATTTCTTGGGTTATGTCTTTATTTTTGATTTTCACAAATTTTTCCAAGCCTGCGCGTTCGAGGTTTTTTTGGGCTGTTTGGATGAATTCTGGTCTGATTTCGTAACTGTAGACCTTTCCCGTGGGTTTTACGTAATGCGCAATTGCGGTTGTTAAAGCGCCCGTGCCTGTTCCCGCTTCGACTACTTTGCTGCCTGGGCCGATGCCGCTGAGCATTATGATGAGGGCTATGTCTTTGGGGTACATGATTTGGGTTTGGCGTTGGGTTTTGAAGATGTAGTCTCTGAGCGTGGGGTTTAGTGCGTAAAATTCTACGCCCGTGTTGCTGGTTATTGGTGTGCCGTATTCTTTGTCGATTAGGTTGTCAAGTTGCACAAAGCCCTTGTGTGTGTGAAGACTCTTGCCCTTCTCTACTTTAACGAGGTACGTACGTCTGGGGTTAAGGTACAGCAGAACCTTGCTGCCTTCGGTTATTCTTTCTTTCTTCAATCTTGGCTCCCTATGGTGTGTATTTGAATGGGTGCTTGGCTCGGTCTTTGTTTTCTATTATCTCGTTCACTGTTGGGCGTCCTTCGACGGCTCGGCGGATAGCGTGGCGCATGGCTTTGTAGTTGTTGATGTAAACCCGTTGTCGGTCGACGGCAGACGGGTGCACGAACACGTTGACGATTATGATGAGGTCGTCTGCGGCGGCTTTGGGGATTGTGCCGTCGGCGAGGCTGTCGGCTACGGCTTTGGCGACTGCGGTTTGCGCGGGTCCGTAGACCATGCTGGCTTGTCGCATGCTTTTTATTGTCACTGTGGGGACGATGAGGGTTTCGGGTTTGACTTTAAGATTAGGCTCGAGTATGGCTTCGAGCGGCTCGTGCCCTTGTGTAGGTGCGGCTCGGGCTTTGGCGTAGGCTTCGGCGAGAGGACCGTTTTTGGTACCTATCATCAAGCCGATATGCGCGACTTCTGCCCCAGCGCCTGCTAGTGCTTCGCCGACTTTCAGTTTGAAGTCGCGGATGGTGTCGGGCGTGATGTTTATGGCGCGGAACTGTTCGGTTATGGCTTTCTTTTCGATTTCGAACTTGACGGGTTTGGGCTGGATTTTGCCGATTTTTTCTAGGTCCAAGCGGAGTTCTTCTCTTTCTTCGTAGGTAAGTTCGCCGCCGACGCTGAGCGGAAGCCTAACTGGTCCGACTTTGAAGCCCATCATGTTTAAGGCTTCTTTTGTGCCGACGGGACCGCTTTTGGCTGTGATGCGGGCGATTTTTTGCACCTTGTACTGCAGTTCTCGGGCAGGCTGCAACTCGCCTTTCTGGATGTGGTCGTAGATTTTCACCCACACGTCGGGGATGAAGTTGGCGCTGGCAAGAATTGCGCCCGATGCGCCTGCGGCGAGTGCGGCAGTTACTACTTCATCATGCCCGCATAGCACGTTGATTTTGTCCCTGACTTTTTCTAGCACTGCGAGTATGAAGCTGAGTTGTCCGCTGCTGTCTTTTACGCCGACGATGTTTGGGATTTGTGCGAGGTCTTCTACCATCTGCCACGGAAGGGCTAAGCCTGTGCATTGTGGGATGTTGTAGAGGATTATGGGAATGTCGACTTTGGAGGCTATTGTATCATAATGCTCGTAGATGCCACGGTCAGTGGGCTTCAAGTAATAGGGCGTGACGATTAAAGCCGCATCAGCGCCTGCGTTCTTAGCGTACCGCGTCATTTCTAACGCTTCAGCCGTGTTGGACGCGCCCGTGCCTGCGACGACTTTGACTTTGTGGTTGGCTTCGTCGACAACGACGTCTATTACGCGTTTTCTTTCTTCGACCGTCATGTTCACGAATTCGCCCGTAGTACCGCAGGGAACCAACCCGCTGACGCCTTGGTCGATACAATGATTAACCAACATGCGAAGTTGTGGCTCGTCGACTTCTTTACCGTCCTCAGTAAAAGGAGTAACGAGGGCGGGCATAATGCCCGTGGGTTTAAACATGTTATGAATACCTCTGTGCATACAGAATCATAAAAACGGCAATTTAAAACCTATTATGGCCAGTGATAGAACTAGTGATGTTTGATGGAAAAAGTCTTATGTAATGAAAACTGAAAGAGAATCATCTATCCAATACGTGGAGAATCGCGGTTATGCCAGATATCAGAGAAAAATTGCGGATAAACGAAGAAAGCTTGAAGGCGGTTAACGATTTTATTCTCAAGAAAAACAATCCACTCGTAAACGATTTGCTCTCTATCATCAACAAGTATGGTGGCGTGCAAGAGATAAACCGCAAGGCCCGGGCGTGTTGCAAACTCGAAGCCTTCATGAAACGGCTGGAAAAGAAAAAATCACCCTTCCTAAAGGACCTTGAATGGCTCGTCAAACAACGCGACAAGAACGCCTTTATAAGCATCCCCGAATACCGACGCAAGATTCTGGGCAAAAAAGCCGACAAAATGCGTTTTGACGAGTCCTTTGCTGTTACGCTTGAAATCAGTGCGTTCAACTTCTTCCCGTGGCTAATTGAAGAAGCCAAGAAGAGCATAAAAAACCAAGAACTCATGCCCGCCCGCTACATCCGCGTCCGCAACATGAAGGAGCAGGTTGAAGACGACGACCTAATTGCCACCCAAGCAGCCATGCAAATAATAGGCGCCTCTTTTGTTGAAACCCTTGACACGAAGGGCACGATGCCTGGACCCGACGGCGCACCAATTAATGTGCACTTGGGCGGACCAGACACTATCACGGGCTATTTCGGCGGCGTAGGCGTGCCCAACGATTATGCCTTAAAGTGGGTGGATGAGTATTTGCATTATTACACGGAGTACGGCGTGCGTCAAGTCCTAAACGTCAATGCTGGAACCATACTCCTAGGCTATTTATTGCACAAACTGGGCGTAGACATTGAATTCAAAATCAGCGTGTACATGGGCAACGACAACCCCTACAGCATTCTCTGGACGCTCATGACCGCCAAGCTTTTCAGCCGACCCGACGGCACCACGCCTTTAATAGGCTTTAACCTGTCCAACAGCGCCAACAACGAAACCATCGAACTAGCCGCATACATCCGCAAACAATGGGGCTTCGAAGACATCGTCCGCCTCGAACACCACATAGTGGAAACCCAAAAAAGCATCGTCCGCCAGCCATACGACCGACTTGATGAACTATTGGAAATCGCCGGTCACGTACGAAACATCAGCGCCAAACACGAAGGCGGCATCCCCGAAATCGACAAAAACCGCGATCACCCAAGCGACATACTCGACTACTTCATTCCCAAAAAAGACATAATCGAAAAAGGCCTCATGCCCAAACTACTCCAAAACTACCTCGACAAACACGACGCAGTCAACAGAACCGCAAAAGCGCTTACAGAAAAAGGCTTAACCTTCACCGCGGCACAAAACCTACACAAAAAATAGGCTTAAACGTTTACCGCATAAGCGAACGAATAAAACGCAAAAACATGTGCCCAAAATACAACGCCGTAAACCCCGACAACAAAATCTCCACACCCAAGATCAACGGATTATTCTCTACCGCGAAGAAATACCCGCGCATGCCAATATCAGAAAACACCAAAACCTGCAGAAAAACAGCCCCAGCTAGGCAACTCAACCCGACCCCGTGAAAAACCTGCTGCAACCGCCGACTAATCCGCTGCATCTTTTCCTCAAAAAAGCCGTTCGCAAAAGCGAAATTAACCGTTGCGCACTGCAAAACCACATATTGCGTAAGTATTGGTTTTTCATACTACAACTCGTACTCGACGGCTTCTTTGACAAGCCTTACCCCACGTAGTTTACGGCAAAACAATCGAGGATGCTCGGTGTGAATCGGGAAAATGGTTTTCGGCTTGATCTGCTTCGTCAATTCGATTAGTTCTTCTCCGCAAGCGTGCCCAGAACAGTGACTTTGGAACATCCTTAACTTGAAATGCCGCAGCCAATTCCTCAATCGCTTCAAGTCAACCCGCATTTCCTCGTTAAACGGTTCGCTTAAAGAATGAATAAAAAGGCTGTTGGCTTCGGGTTTAATGTCAATTAACTCGTTAAAATTGTAGAAACTCAAAACCGAAATCACATGCCTCTGGTTGTTTCTAATCTTTTCCGCGGTCCATGAGTTGTTAAGGTTGAGGAATTGTCGTTCGTTGATGTTGTAGTCGCTTTCTCGGTACGTGCCAGTGCCTCGTTTCGGGATGTGGATGATGATGTCTTCGTCCGAATAGCTTGGGACGCCCAGTTTTGGGTCTCGGCTAAGCCACTTCAACATAAACGCGTCCCTCAGTGAAACAACTAGTTTTCGCCCATTTGCCCTCGCGATCTCGAGAAACGTCCGAAGCCTGTCGACGTCTTTAAAGTTGAAATCCGCCACGACAAACTTGTCCGTCTTAGCAACCGCGTTATTGCATTCTTTTTTCACCTTGCTCTCGCTCGACGGTTCATGCTTAACGTCGATTCGGGTTCCCTCCATTATCAAAGCAGTGGGCTCTGAGTTTTTGGCGCGTTCAACGAACTCTCGTGTCATTTTGGGTTTTGTGCCGTGCAGTCTCAAATCACCAGTATAAACGACCGCCCCTCTTCTCGTGTGAACGATAAACCCGTAAGCACCGGGTACGGAGTGGTCAACGTGGATGGGTTCAATCTCTAACATGCCGATTTTGATTTTCACGCCTGTTCTGAAGGGTTTGAACATTCTTTTTACGGGTTCTTCGTTTTTGCTCTCGACGGGGCGTCTTTTGAAGTCTATTATTTCGTATTCCATGCTTCGGGTTCCGCTTTCAGCTGTCGCGTTGAGCATTAAAAGTGCAGTTTCACCCAAGTATATAGGAATCTCTTCGTGCAGGAAGGATATGTAGTTGGCGTGGTCTGCGTGTGCGTGGGTCAAGAAGACTGCGTCGATTTTTGGTTTCTGTTTTTTCATCCCACACATCGCT
>JAWBOF010000055.1:0-7854 GCA_038826685.1 Bathyarchaeia archaeon | reverse complement strand
TACACCGTAACAGAACTTACTAACAAATGAAACTTGTTGTGAATAAACGCGATCACGTCGTACCCGCTCATTGCGCCGTTTTTCAGTTCGGCTAGGATTAGGATGTCCATGAAGTTCTTGATGATGCGTTCGTGCATTCGTCTTAGTACGTTTGCTTCCATGATTTTAACCTCGCCTACGACGATTCCCATGTTTAATCACCTTTTAACATTTTATATCAGATATATATATTTAAGATTTATTCTAATTCCGAATAAGAATTTAATACGGAATAAACAAATCTGCATCGGTGACCTGATGGTTTCCGAACAAAATTTCGAACAGAAAGAAGATTTTGCCGCGTCGAGAGTTCCGATTAAATGTTAAAGGTTATGGACAGAATTGAATTCGCAAAGGTATAAGCGTAACTTGCGCATAGAAAACATTTCTAAACACAGGACGGAGAGCACGTGAGATGCAAGTGGGCATAGCGTACGACGAAAAGTATGTGCAGTATGATTTGGGGCCTGATCATCCATTTCGCGGAGACAGGTTCACGAACACTATGCGGCTCTTTGAAAAGCAAGGATTGTTGCGTTTGCCGAACGTGGTTTTGTTGAAGCCGAGTCCTCTTTCGAAGGAGGATCTGTTGAGGGTTCACGACGAGGGGTATGTGGATTTGATTTTTAGGCTTGCGGCGCAGAATCAGCCGTACGACATTGAAACGCCCGTTTCGCCGGAGATTCTTGAGGCAGCGTTGCTCATTGCGGGTGGTGCGGTGAGGGTTGGAGAGGCGATGGTGGAAAAAACGGTTGACCGTGGCGTCGCGGTGGGTTGTGGGTTGCATCATGCGGGGCGGAATTATGGGGGTGGTTTTTGTCTTTTTAACGACATCGCGGTTTTGATAGAGTTTTTAAGGAGTAAGCATGGTTTTAGGCGGTTTTTGGTTTTGGATTACGACGTGCATTTTGGTAACGGCACGAGTGACATTTATTATGCCGATCCATCGGTTTTGTTTATTTCTTTGCATCAGGATCCGCGGACGCTTTATCCGGGCACAGGGTTTGTGGATCAAATTGGGCGTGGTGAGGGATTAGGGTTTAATGTGAACGTGCCTTTGCCGCCGGGTACAGGTGACGAAACTTATTTGCGCGTGTTGAACGAGGTTTTTGTTCCATTAGCCTTGGAGTTTAAGCCCGAAATTATTATCGGCAACGGTGGAAGCGATTCGCATTTTGCGGACTCGTTGGGAAATTTGAATTTGACGGTGGATGGATTTTTTGGTTTGTCACGGCTAATTGCAAACGTTGCTGAAAAGGTGTGTGGTGGGCGATTGGCTCTGCTCGTTGGTAGTGGTTACAATCCTGCGGTCTTGCCTGCTTGTTGGTATGCGCTCGCTGCTGGAGTGGTTGGGTTGGGTTTTGTTGATGTGCCTGTTCCTTACGAAGCGCCTGCTGAGCCTGAGTATTGCGGAAGGATCGTGGATGCTACTTTGGCGGAGTTGAAGCGTTTGTTGAAGCCTTATTGGGCTTGCTTTAAGTAGAAGAAGTTTTGTTTTCTGTTTGTGTTTCTTAGTGTTGGTTAGGCTTTTTAGACTTGAGTGCTTTGTGAAGAGGACACACACGCCTTCTCCTAGTCTAGTATCGTTTCTGCATAGCACAATGTATAAAGGCGACCAGGACGGCAGGCTTTCTGAAAAAGGAACCCACAACAGTAGCAGACCAGACTGTCCTAATACGCTTCAAACATACCGAAATATGAACAGAAAACCGCGGTTTGACCTTTAGACTATGGGAGAGTTCACACGCTTCCTTTGGTCTAGAGGTGTTGTTTTGGATGGTGTAGTGGGAGGTGGGTGTGCACTTCTTTTTAATTCAGAAATTGTAATTTGGATCGAAAATTCAGAAGGGATTTATGCCCTCTTCGTTAGAGATTTTGTAACGAAATATCTTGAGTTGAGGAGTTTCATTGCCTAAATCAGATTTCGAAGTGCTTCTGCTCGAAGCAATAGACGAAGGGTTATCGTCGTTAGGCGAATCCTCTAAATGGGCAATCTATTTTCATCTAGAAAAAAACTTTAAAATTGAAAAACAACAAATCCCCTACAGAATCCAAGATTTTACCGAGGCTTTAGAAGAAATCTTTGGGGTAGGTGCCAGTTTTCTCGAGATTTTGATCATGAAACGACTCTACGAAAAGATCGGCGTAACCGTAGAATGGCCCGAATCAAAGGAATTTACGTTTTCTGAATTCTTACTTACGGCTAAACGGGCTTTTCGAGAAAATCAGAATTTTATTTCGACAGTGACTGTTGAATCGGCAGAGGAGGAGAAGGTGAAGGTTTGACCGTGATTTTATCGAAAAGAAAAACTCAAGCGTTGGGAAGGCAGCATGGGCAGAAGGGTCATTCTTTGTGGGTTAAGAAGTTTGTTAAGAGAAAGGTTGATTTTGAGTCTGAGAAGGGACTTAGAAGCGTATTCGCCGCTTCTCCCGACGCTATTGTGGTTACTAACTTAAAAGGAAAAATCATCGACTGTAATCGAGCGGCATTAAACATCTATCGAGGCTCATCAAAATATGAGTTAATCGGCAAAAACGCCTTCGCTTTTATTGCAAAAAGGGATAGGCAAAAAGCGTTAGAGAATTTGAAGAAAACGTTGACTCATGGGCTAGTTAGGAACATTGAATATACTTTCTTTAGGAAAGACGGTAGTGAGTATCCTGTCGAGTTGTCTGCAAGCGTAGTTAAAGATTCCTTAGGCAAGCCTACCTATTTCGTTGCAATAATTAAAGACATAACTGAACGTAAAAGAATCGAGAAAAACATTCGAGAAAGTCAACAGAAATTCGAAAGGCTGTTTATGCGTATTCCCGAAGCAGCTATTTTCACCGACGCAAAATGGCGCATTTTGGACGTTAACCCTCGTTTTACGGAACTTTTTGGTTACTCTTTGGACGAGATTAGAGGCAAAAGTCCTGCTCGAATAATTGTGCCGCGGGACAAGTTGAAAGAGTCGAAAATGTTGGGGCAAAAATCCAAAAAAGGATACACTTACTACGACACTGTTCGAAAGAAGAAAGATGGAACACTGATTCCAGTTTCAATATCCGCGGCGCCGATTAAAGTCGACGGTCAAACAATAGGGTTCGTAACATTATACAAAGACATGACTGAGTACAAAAAAACAGAAAAAGCGTTAATCGAATCTGAAAAAAAATACAGAAGCGTCGTAAACAATATCGGCGTCGGAGTGTCCGTGATAAGTCCCCGCATGGAAATTTTGTCGCTTAATCCCCAAATGAAAAAATGGTTCCCACACATCGACGTCTCAAAGCATCCTATTTGTTATAAATCCTTTAACATCCCTCCAAGAAAAAGAATCTGCACTTACTGTCCGACTTTTAAGACTCTAAAAGACGGAAAAACACACGAGGCGATAACGAACACGCCGTGCGGCGATAAAATAATAAATTACCGAATAGTCTCGTCGCCTATTAAGGATAAAGACGGAAAAATCATAGCCGCCATAGAAATGGTCGACGACGTAACCGAACGCAGACAGCTGGAGGAAAAACTTAATCAGTACTCTAAGCATTTGGAAGAATTGGTTCAAGAGAGAACACAAAAACTACAAGAAAGCGAAGAACGCTTCCGCTCAGTGGCAGACTACGCCTCTGAAGCGATCATCACGATAAACGATCATCTAAACATAATTTTCTGGAACCAAGCCGCAGAGACCATTTTCGGCTATTCAAGTACCGAAGCAATCGGCAAACCAATTACGTTCATAATGCCCAAAAAAGCACGAAAACATTATCAAAAGATAATATGTCGAGCGTTTTTCAGAAATAACACTCAACCTGTAGGTAAGGCTTTTGAGTTAACCGGATTAAGAAAAGACGGAAGCGAATTTCCTTTAGAGCTTTCTTTTTCAGTCTGGGAGACAAAAGATGGTGTTTTTTCCACGAGCATAATACGTGACGTTACTGAACGAAAGAAAATGGAAGAAAGACTCGCCACGTTAAACTTTTACGGCAGAAAATTAAACGCCGCCCGTAGCCTTCAACAAATTTACAAATTAACCCTAGAAGCCGTAGAAAAAACGTTAGGCTTTGAATATGCAACGTTTGAAATCATAGAAAAAGGCAAGATACGTGTTGCTTGCCACCGGGGGTACTCGAAGCCAATAATTAACGAATTGCCCTTAGACGGCTCTAAAAAGGGCATAATTGTAAAAGCCGTAAAAACCTGCCAACCAGTCCTCGTGTCAGACGTTAGCAAAGACAAGGACTACGTCGAAGTGGTTTCGGAAATCAAATCCGAACTCGCTGTTCCAGTCATCACGGAAAACGAAGTACTAGGCGTTATAAACGTAGAAAGCAAGAAACTAGGCGCATTCGACGAAAAAGACCTCGTGTTGCTTCAAATACTCGCCTCTCACGCTGCAACCGCAATAAGTAACATAGAGAAACGACACGAAATCGAAAAACGAAGCAACCAACTCGCCTCGCTAATGAAAAGTTCAGCCGAAGTAATTCGCTCTACAAATTTAACCCAAAGCCTCCAAACAATCGTAGAAGCGATCAGAAAATCAGGATGGCGAAGAGTAGTACTTTCCGTAAGAGATAAAAACCTAGAAATAGCACGCCCTAAGGACATAGTCACCGCGGGCTTAACGAAAAAAGAAAAACAATTCTTATGGACCAACCGACAACCCGGACAAGTCTGGCGAGAACGATTCGGACCAGAATTCGAACGATTCAAAATCGGCGAATTCTACTACTTACCATGGAGCGATCCGTGGGTTAGAAAAAAATTCAGTGAAGGCACAGTGCCAAGCCACCTCAGCGCCGAAGAAATGATAGACTGGAACCCAGATGACCTGCTTTATGCACCGCTTAAGTTAGCAGACGGCCGCGTCGTGGGCGTCGTAAGCATGGACGATCCGGTTGACGGAAAACGACCCACAAGAAATTCCCTGATGCCGCTGGAACTGTTTTTGCATCAAGCCGCCGTAGCCATCGAAAAGGCACAATTAATTAATCAGTTAACCGAAGCAAAAGCCCAAATTCAAGAATACGCGGAGCATCTTGAAGCAAAAGTGGAACAGCGAACCCATGAACTAATGCAGAAAACCGAGGATCTAAGAAAAAGCGAAGAGAAACTAAGAAGCATCTTTGCCGCCTCTCCAGACGCCGTTGTAGTAACCGATTTGGATGGAACAATAATCGAATGCAACCAAGCAGCCCTAACAATGAACGATTTTTCGAAGAGAGAGGAATTAATCGGCAAAAGCGCCTTCGAATTTATTGCAGAAAAAGACCGACAAAAAATAATAGAAAACCTAAAGAAAACACTCGAGCAAGGCTCAGTAAAGAACATAGAATACACCTGTTTAACCAAAAACGGGAAAGAATTTCCAGCAGAACTCTCAGGAAGCGTCATCCGCGACGCCGCAGGAAACCCCGTGGCTTTTGTAGGCATCATGAAAGACATCACTGAACGCAAACTGATGGAACAAAGACTTCTTAAATCCGAAAGGCTCGCCGCAATTGGAGAATTGGCAGCCATGGTTGGCCACGACCTGCGAAATCCGTTGACAGGCATCGCTGGGGCCACATACTACTTGCGGAACAAGCTGAATTCAAAAACGGATAAGAAAGCCATAAAAATGTTGAAACTCGTTGAAAAGAGCATCGAATATTCAAACAAAATCATAAGCGATCTTTTAGACTACTCCAAAGAACTGCGGCTGGAACTTGTAGAAACCACGCCTTACTTTGTAGTTAACGAGGCATTAACGCACGTCAAAATCCCAAGGAACATCCGAGTTTCCAACCTAACGCAGAACCAACCTGTAATTTTAGTTGACGTAGAAAAAATGACGCGGGTCTTCTCCAACATCATCAAAAACGCAGTGGATGCTATGCCCAACGGCGGCACATTAACGATTAGAAGCGAAATAACAAATGGCAAATGGGAAATCTCGTTCACCGACACAGGCATGGGCATGTCGAAGGACGTTTTGGAGAAAATTTGGACGCCGTTCTTCACGACGAAGGCGAAGGGCATGGGCTTGGGCTTGCCTATCTGCAAACGCATCATAGAAGCCCATGATGGCAAGATTTCCGTGGAAAGCACAATTGGGAAAGGTACAACGTTCACGGTTAGCGTTCCGGTTAACCCTAAAATTGAAGAAGGAGGTGAAGAAGTTTGGATGAGCATCCCAGAATCCTTATTGTCGACGACGACGAAAACATAAGAACCATGCTGTCCATGATACTTGAAGACGAAAAATACATCGTCGAGTCCGTTGACACCGCGCAAAAGGCAATAGAAAAAACTGACAAAAAATTCTATAACGTAGCCCTAATTGATGTTCGTCTCCCAGACATGGAGGGAATCGAGCTTCTCACAAGAATAAAGCCCACAACGCCGAAGATGCGAAAAATAATCATCACAGGTTACCCGACACTGCACAATGCCATAGAAGCCGTTAACAGAGGCGCAGACGCGTACATAATGAAGCCTTTCAACATGGAAAAGGTTCTAAAAACCATAAAAGAACAACTGAAAAAACAGGATGAAGAGAGGAAATACAGCCAAGAAAAGGTCACAGAATTCATTGAAACGAGAGTTAAAGAACTGGAAAATGAAACTACGCACCTGAAAAAGCCTCGCTGAAAACTTTCCCTCTTATCCTATTTTTTAAACTTCCGCTATCAGGCCTAAGACGTGTATGCGAGAAATTGCAAAAAACTTTTAGCTTTTAACAGATTAGCGTAGGTGCTTCATTATTGACGCCGTAAGCGGTTTTACGTCCAAGCCTGAGTAGCCTAGATTTTTGGCCAACTCGCCAACATTGTATTTCTGACCAGCAGCCCACAGATGCGTCAAATATTTTCCAGCTTTAACGTTGTTAAACCATTCTTCTCCGTACTCGCGTACAAGAAAATTCTTCAACTGTGCCTCGAATATCCACGCTTGCAAATATTGCGCTGAGTAAAAGGCGTCGTCGACCGTTATGAGATAATGGGTTGTGGGGTGCTTGTATTTGAGTACTTTTTCGTGGACGTTTTTGTAGGTTTCATCCATCCCATCCAAGTCGCTTGTGTGCAGTTTAATTTCGTAGGAAATTTTTGCGCCGTAGGCACGCAAGAAGAAAAGTTTGTAAAGAAAGACGAAGTTTAGGTATTGTTCTGCTTTGTCTATTTTAATGTGTTGTTCTAGCCAATTTTCGTCGGTTAACAAGTACTCAAGCAAAAAAGCGAAACTTTCGGTAACCGAATTGTCGCCCAACCACTTGTACTCAATTGGCAATTTCGGATCAACATACGCAAAGTGTTCAACATGCCCCATCTCGTGAAGTAGCGTGGCGTAATCGTCATGCCCGCCGTGCGGCATCATCACCAACCTGACATCTTCTGGAATTTTTATCGGGGCACAAAAAGCGCGCGGGTTCTTTTTCGGTCTCTCTTCCAGATCTAAAGTAACATTCTTCTGCTTTGCTAAGTTGATACCCATGTTTGCCAAAGTTTTCTTTAACGACGCGATCATCGTTTGTTTCTTGAAGTACGTGTCAAATTCTTTTGCTCTGAAAAAGAAGGATACGTCATGTTTTTCGGCATCTTTAATTCCCACGCCAACTTTTTCTCGCAACTCCTCACTCATTCGCCGTGTGTAAATGGATTCGGTTTGGCTGATGAAATCTTGCATGGTTTTCGCTAAAGACGGAAAGTCTATTTCCTTTGCATCCATAAAAAGAGTCATGTAATCTTTATACCCAAACTCTCTAGCGGCACCGTGGAGCCTTCGCATTCTATCCAAAAGTGGATCATTGATTTTCTCAATATACTTGTTTCTTGCCTGATACA
>JAWBOF010000054.1:0-8058 GCA_038826685.1 Bathyarchaeia archaeon | reverse complement strand
CTCGGTATTTTATATTTAGGCTTCGGGCTTGGTAATCGGTGCAGTTGGAGTTGGAGCCGACCTCTCGGAATTTCCCGTCAGCCATCCACGCTTCGGTGTCGTATTTTTTGGCGGCTTTGACTCCGATGTCGCCCGTGCAGACGTTCACGACTCTGTAGTGCAAGCCGAGTTGCTGATAAAGCGCCTCACAAGTATTCTGCAGTTCTTCATGAAGACTCCACGAATCTTCGGGCAAACAGAACACTAGCAACTCAACCTTGTTAAACTGATGCATCCGAAACAAGCCCTTCGAAAACTTGCCGTGCGTGCCCACCTCCCGTCTAAAACAAGCGCTGACGCCGCATAGTTTTACGGGCAACTTGTCTTGGGTTAACGTGGTGTCTATGAACATGCCGCCGAGCGGGTACTCAGCCGTGGGAATCAAGTACAGTTCTTCGCCTTCTATCTTGTAACTGGCCTCAGCAAAATCCGACGGGTCACCGATCATTCCCTCATAGACCTTGCGGTTAACCATGAACGGCGGCCACACGACCTGAAAACCCTTCTTCATCAAAAAGTCAATGGCGAACCTTTGCAGGGCTAGGTCGAGCAAGACGACGGGTCCCTTAAGGAAGAAGAACAGGCTGCCTGCGACTTTTCCAGCGCTTTCAGCATCAATCATTCCCAAGTTCTCGAGTATTTCCAGATGGCTTTTCGGCTCAAAATCAAACTTTGGCGGCTTACCCCATCTCCTGACTTCCACGTTGTCGTTTTCATCCTTCCCAAATGGCACAGATTCGTGTAGAAGGTTCGGCAACCGCTTCAGGATTTGGTCAACTTTTTCTCTGCACTCGTCCACGTGCTTTTCCATTGCCAGCATCTCATCGTCAATTTTCTTTGCTGCCTTTATCCGCCCAACAGCGTCTTTTCCTGCCTTTTTCAAGTCGGCAATTTCGACCGTGATTTTTCTTCGTTCATGCCTCAACTCGTTTGCCCGCGTGAGGAGCCGTCGCCATTCCTTGTCGTACTCGATTAATTCATCCAGCATCTTCAGCTTGGCGTCGTCGCCTCTTCTGGCAAGATTATTCCTCACTAAATCGGGGTTTCACGGATCAGTTTAATGTCCAACATGATTATGCATCTCCGAAGAGAACCCTTTATTCACAAGCATAACTTCAAACAAGAGACTCTACATTTTAACTTTGCGACTTACAGTGCCCTTTAGCGACGTTAAACGTGTCTTCTGCTACTGAGATGCTTTCCAGAAGGTCATCAATGGTGGCAGTAAAGGTTTGAAGACTTGTCTCACAGATCACCCTTGTTACAACCTTGTTTTCTCTTATTTTAGTTTCCACTTTCAAACCATGCGGCACCTTCACGTTGTCTGGGGCGATTGCCTTCGCTACAGTCTCGGCTTCTTTACTGTCGCTATAGGATAATTGTATTTTTGCTTCCAATCCTTTGCTTCACCAGTTCATTCACAGATTGTATAAAGCCATCTATGTTCTCGATCGGCACTTGGGCACCTGCAGCAATGTTGTGTCCGCCTCCACGACCTGCATATTTTTCAGCAGCAATTCTAAGAATTTCGCCAAGGTCGAGCCCTTGACTAGTCATCATGTCGACGGTTCTAGCAGAAAACTTCACGAACTCTTCACCCGGCACTCTTGCGTATATAAGAAGCGGCTTTTCAGGTTTTGGCAAACTGGTTGAAAGGATGGATGAAATCGTGCTGACAACTTTTTCGTTGATGAAGCCGTCTCCGCGAATCACATAAATGGCGTCTAATTCTTCCATGCGTTCTGGTTTTTCCATAACCCAACTAAGATATTTTGTAATGGTTCTTCGATACTCGTCCAAAGTCTGCTTTGCACGCTCCAATGCTTCGGAACGGTCGCCCATGCATAACGCTACGCCTAAACTAGGTCTGCCCAAGCGTCCAGTCGCGTTTAATAAAACAGAAAACTCACGCCCGTCTCTTAATGGTGTCCACGGTTCCTCTCGCGTTAATGTATAAACGTTCCCCACAAGGCTTAAAGCACTGCTCGAATAACCCTTCGCCATCAAATAATCCACGAGAGCCGAGCAAAGTTTTGTTTTTTCCTCTTCCTCCAAATCCCTTAGTGCTCGCCATTTATCGCCGTGTTTTGGTTTAATTCCCAAACTTGCAAGGAAAGCCAAAGTTTTATCTTCTTCACCACTGATACCCGGAATAAACGGGCTCGTAGTGCACGCGATGGCTTTATGAATAGGTCGAGTTTCTCTTCCAAAAAAGATGAGGTCTTTCTCTTCTCTAAGATCGCCCGTTTTTACGGCGTCTTCAATGATTATTCTATTAAGACCACCCAGAGATTTCTGCTCGTATTTGTCCTGCAAATCACCAAGGGCACCAACAATCGCTATAGACGCGAGTTCAACATTACTCGGATCCAAAGCCTTGGCTACAAAGTAGGCAACGCCAGAACCGCTGATGTCGCGCGACGCATCTATGCTCTCATAATGAGGATTAACTTGACAAAGAGAACAAGCGTTTTCGCCGACAGGCTCGTGGTGATCTAAAATTATCATGCTAGGTTCTTTAAAAACGCTACAAAGTAGGTCGAGGTAACCACTGCCCATATCAGTGAAAATGGTTAGATCAGGCTTGTCCGTCGTTATATCACCAAGGATTTTTTCGTCCACCCAATGCTGAATTCTTATACGAAAATTTGCATCCAACTTAAGTAGCGCTTTTCCGATAATGCCCGCGGCTGCGATGCCATCTGCATCTAAATGGGAAACCACGTGAATAAAACTGCCTTTTTCCGCATGTTCACGTATCAGTTTAGCCGCTTGGCTTGCAGAATTTATGAAAGTTTTAACTTGTTCCTCGTTTATCGCCATCATTACCCCTAAGATTTAGGTTAGGGAAGCAATTTTTGGTTCGTATTTCCATTCCGGGGGAAGAACGTTTTTGCGTTTATAGTACTTTGCCAAAGCGTGGATTTTAGCTTCGATTACTTGAAGATTGCGTTTGTTATGTTGATCCATCTTGTTCTTTTCCAAATGCACAGCGAGGCGTGATGCTTTTTTCAGAAGCACTCCCAAGTCTTCGGGAATTGAAGGCGCGATTCCTGCATCTTTCATTATTTTTGTTATGGACTTGTTCAAAATTGGCTTGGTAAGTGCAACGCCGTGCTTGTCGCGGAGTATTATGCCTATTTTGCTTGGACTGTTACCTTCCTTTGCCAATTTAATAACTAAAGCCTCAACTTCTTCGGGCGTATACCTTGACCAAGATGGAGGACGCTTACTTACTGGGCGCGTCTGGTGCGAACTCCCTTTTTCAGTCTTTGGCAACAGTAATTCTCCCCGAGTGTTTCAGATAAGCGAATGTATTGTAATATTTAAAACCTTCGTTAAAACTTCACAACACAAAATCAACAAAAAACGTACGTAAGCCTCTAAACATCAAACTCTGGTTTGTTAAGGAAATGTTTTTCACTATTAGTTTCTTTAGGAAAAAAGTTGATCCAATTATCAGTAATTGAGTTTAGAAAAAAAGGGAAGTTTCGCTCCTTTTTCAAGGAGCGTTGTTAGGTTAGGTAGAAAGCGCTTGATGTGTTACCGTCGTACTGTTGAGGTGTGTCGCCGCCGCCGTAAGGATAATGAGCCAAAGCGTAAGAGAAAATGGTTTCCATGGAAGTGTTGGGGTTGGCGCCATAATAGTTGATCCAAGTGTACTCTAGGAAGTAGTAGGTCCACGCGCCGTTCTTATGCGTAGAATCGTCATAACCATAGCCGTTTGCTGTGCAAGTGGTCGTTAAGTAAACACGTAGTTTGTTGGGCATGGCCATTAATTCAGGTCCGAAGCCGCCGCTATAGCAGTGGTCGAGGAACACGAAAATTTTGTTGGCAACCGCATCGTCCAAGATCGCAGCCAGTTCGGTATCATAGAGTGCGCCGTTTTCACCATTCTCGCCGCTTCCATAATCCCACATGCACAGAAAAGACGAGCCTGCACCGTTGCCTGAGCCGTGACCTGAGGAGATGAAGCATATTATGTCGTCGCTGTCCGCGCTGTTAACCATGTTAATTAGAGCTTGCTTTACGGTGTACTCGGTGGCTTTGCCGTCGTACTTGGGAAAATTGGCTGTGTGTCCGTCGCCGTAAACATAGACATTCGTGAAGCCCATCGTGTTAACCAAGTGATAGTACCAGTCGGTCGCGTCCTCGTCGCAATAGGAGAGGTCACTGATGGCTTTGTAATCGCTGATTCCCACGATAACAGCATACTTAGTAACTCCCGAAACAACATTAACATAAAACATCACAGAAGCCATCGCACTATTTCCAGCCACATCCCATGCACGCACATCAACAGTGTGCTGACCGTTCGCTATGCCTGTGAAGGTGTGGCTGGTGGAAGTGCCCTTGTTGATCCATGAGCCACCATCGATTCGTGCCTCATAGTAACTAATGCCGCTTCCAGAATCCGAACCCGTCCACGTCACTGTTACGCTGGAACTCGTCAACGTGGCACCGTTTGCCGGCGAGGTTATTGTTAGGGTAGGCGGAGTAGTGTCCGGAGCGCTCGGCGTGACTGTAACAGTGATAGTATACGATCCAGAACCACTGTAAGCATAGCAGCCAACCTTCCACGTGCCAGTGGTTACAGGATTGGTGACGTTTACCCATTCCGGCTTCTTATTAACCCCGCTGTAAACAGAATTGGGAATGTTCGTTCTAACCGTGCGGTCGTAACGGGTCCATCCACCTGTCCTGCGGTTTAGATTATCCCACATTGAGAGGTCAAAATCTGCACCACTGGGCATCGTGAGCTTTGCCTCAATCTTACCCGTTCCCGAAGGAACAGTGAACGAGTGCTGAGTGCTATCGTAGCCTCGGCTAACTGAACCAGTAAAGGTAAACACAGTTCGCGGTTCTGCGGCCTTGTCGCCATTGATCAGTTTTTCTGCTTTAGAAATTTGTAGGTTGAAAGTTTTTTGCGCACTCACGAATTGGGCTGTTGCCGAAATTGTCATGACAAGAAAGGAAAACATCAATAGCCCTAGCAAGAGCCTTCGTGCAATCATGTTTATTCCCCTTTTGTTTTTCTCCTTTTCTCTTAAGAGCTTATTTTTTCAGAGTTAATTTAGGTCTTCAGAAGTTGTATATAAAAATAAGCAAAACCCACGTTATTCAATTTTGTTTGCCATGCGAAAAGTGGAGCCTCGGGCGGGATTCGAACCCGCGACCTACAGCTGTCTCTTGCTTATTGGCATTACAAGGCTGTCGCTCTAACCAGCTGAGCTATCGAGGCATGCCTAGGCTTAACGTGTTTCGAGTTGGGTTATAAACTTTTTTTCGCATTATGAAAAGGTTACATGAAAGAAAAACACGTAACAACTGTCTAAGGAAATGTGGCTCTTTATGTAAACCGCCCTAATCAAACTGAGTGTGGTACAGCTTGTAGTCTGTCGAAATTCGAGACCTTATCATTCTCATTGGCGTTTTCAGTTTATTCTGAAAAATCAGCAAAATTTAAGTAGTCTCCCTTGCCCCAATGTTCTGTTGGTGAAAAAGTATTATGCCACGCAAGGCCACGAAACCACGAGCGATCGATATGGGGAGCGGCTGCAAACTCGAAGCCCTAGTGCCTATCGATGAGAGGGGCCAGATAGTTTTGCCTAAGGAATTGAGAGAAAAGGCAGGTATAAAAGCAGGCGATAAACTTGCCGTGGTTGCATGCGAAAAGGACGGAAAAATTTGCTGTATCACTTTTGTAAAGGCAGACGAGTTTAAGGACACTATTAAGAAAACCTTTGGACCGCTGCTGGAAGAACTTACCCGTTAACATTTAAGAAGCGGCTATTGTTTTCTTTATTTCTTGGTGCCGGGGGCGGGATTCGAGCCCGCGACCTCTGGACAGTTAGGCGCTCTTAAGCCCCGTTTCGTGTTCTCCAGATTATGAGTCTGGCGCCCTAGCCAGGCTGGGCTACCCCGGCAGAGATATTTTTGTGGTTACTTTTGTTATGATGGGGGAATTTGAGGTTTTCTACTACACTATGTGCTTAAGGTTTCCCATTTCTTCTGCCAGTTGATGCATACGATAGTGACGTCTTTAATGTTGATTATGCCGTCCACGTTGAAATCAACGTGCACATTGTACCGTGAGTCCTCTCTTCGGTAAAGCCAAGCATTTTCGGCAAGTCCAATATCCGTCATGTCCACGACGCCGTCATGGTTAAAATCACCCACGATGTAGGGGCTCATCAACGGATAATTGTCAACATCACGCCATGGAACAAATGTGTCACCGATTCCGTCGCCGTTGTTGTCGGTGCCATTATAATCGCTCCAGTAGTTTCCTTCAAAAAAACCGTTGTCCCAGTTGTTTGTTGAATCCTTGTGTTCTAACTGTAAACTATTATTGATTATAGTGTTATGATAGAGGGTGTTGTTGTTCGAATTCAGAAGGCTTATTCCGATGCCGTTATTTTCTATCAAGTTTTTTGTGAAAAGATCCCAGCGCGACTCGTGCATTGTGATGCCGAGAGCCGAGTTGGCAATGTTGTTTTCGATTATGGTGTTATTGTTTGAGTTTGTGTAGAGTGCGATGTTGCGCAAGTTATGGGCAACGAGGTTCTTGGTTATTTTGTTGTTTTTGGAGCTTCGAAGTTCTATGCCGCTTGCTGAATTATTTATTATTATGTTCTGCGTGATCGTGTTGTTCCCAGAGCTTCCTATTATTATCCCGAAGCCGTTGTTTTTTATAACATTACCACGAACGTTATGCCTTGTGCCATACAACGCAACGCCGGCGATTTTGTTATTGATGATTATGTTGTTTTGGATTGTCAAATTTAGACTGGGGGATTGTTGGCAAACTATCGCGTAGAAGCCGTTCTTTATGGTGAAGTCTTTTATGCAAACGTTATTTGCCTTTAAGATGATCGTGTTATATGATGCGTTATAGTTAATAGTTGTCCCCGTTTTGTTTTCGCCTTCGAGTACTAGCGGTTTATTTATTGTGATGCGTTCGGTATAGTTTCCGACAGAGACACGAATTATGGCGTTTACAGGAGCATTGTTTATGGCTTCTTGCAATGAATTATAACGAACATAAACCGGGTAGCCAGCGTCTGTCCACGCTTTTAAGCCGTCTAACAAGTTGTAGACATTGGTGAAATTGTTGGCGACCAATATTTGACACGCGGTTATGCTGAGGTTACCTGAAAGACAATAAACAAGGGTTTTACTGTTTTTGTCAAGTTCTTCAAGCCTGCTTTCAAGTTGACTTAACGGTATCAAGCGGGCATTTCTAATATGTCCCGAGTCGTATTCTGTTTGTGTTCTAACATCAAGAACTATAAGCGAAGGGTCAGTTTCGATCATGCTTTTAGCCTGCTCCGTGGAGACGTTAACATAACCGTTCGCCAAGGTTCTTTTACTCGATAAAGAAACAGTTAACAGTATAAGAGCCAAAATTAGAGGGAACCACCGCTTTCGACTTGACATCATCATTATCAAATAATAAGGAAGCATCTTCTTCTGCTTATAGTTTTATGAAGCAAACGCGATAAGTCACGAAACCCTTTAAAACTCGACAGAAACAGTGTAATACCCGAACGCCTCGGTGGCCTAGCCCGGTTAGGGCATCACCTTGGTAAGGTGGTGGTCGCGGGTTCGAATCCCGCCCGAGGCTCCACTTTTAACAGCATAATCATAACTGTTTAGAATTTTCGCTCAATTTTATATACAACATGGATATTACCTTCTTTTCTGTTGAGGGAGAACTAGCGTGGGTTTTGAGGAATACCTCCCCTATGTAGCAATCGCGGTAGGGGCAGTCGTCATCACGATACTTACGATGCGTCTTATGCAGGGGCAGAAGAAACCCGAGGTCGCGCGGTTACCTAAACCGCTACCCTCAGAACCCATTGTTGTGAAGATGCCTCTTAAAACTGAACGTACAATTTCGCCAGACGAGGCAGAAGAAGCCCGAGAAAAATTGCGCATGTTGGAGTTGGAACGTGAAGTTTTAAGCGATGCTATACGGCGACTCTACGAGGCTCAAGCAGAGGGAAAAATCACGGA
>JAWBOF010000053.1:4909-8148 GCA_038826685.1 Bathyarchaeia archaeon | reverse complement strand
CATCAAAATTGTCACGCTTTACTATAAACCATGGAGCGTAATCATTCCAGACTACTACGAGAAAAAAACGAGCCACTGGATAATCTTCCCATGGGAAAGAAAAGAAACTGTAAGAAATGTGTTGAGAAAATTCCAGAAGAAAGGAAAAACCGTGGAGGAAGTTAAGGAAAAACTTGTAAAATGCGGCTTCGAGCGTGAACTCGTGGAACGATTTATCAAAGAAATTCTCGAGGGAACAAAGTGATACGCAGGCTGACCGATTTTGACATGTACGTCGCCATTGCGGGTTTTAGAGAAGCCAAAATTAATGATGTTGACAAGTTTTTTAGGAACACGCTGAAAGAAATAAACACCGTCTCGGCGATTCAGTTTTTCAACGCCCAATTCATTGCAACTTGGCAGCATCTTTACTTTGCCGCTTTAAACGCTCTCACCGCATTCGCGAACAAAACAAACATTTCAAAGAACCTCACCGTCGAAACCCTCTTGTATGCTTCTGCACAACGGCAAATTAAGAAAGCAACGTCGATGATGGGAGTCACGCCCGAAACTTCCGAGGTTGCCGTGCTTATTATTGGAAAAAATCAAAAAACTGTGCGTGCCGCTTTGAAAACTGTTCAAAAAATTTTGTCGGCGAAACATGATGATGGCGTATTGGAAATTTGTCCAGAAAAAATCGTGAAAATAAAACAGTTTTTCAACATTTCTGCCGAAGAGTTTTCTGCAAAACTTGAAAAGAATGGGCTGGAGAATGAGGCTTTGGTGGATTTGGTGATAGAACATGTTGCTTTGCTTGCCATACAACGTTAATGATTGTTTTTAGATTTTTTCTCTCATTATTGCCAAGATGTCGTTGGGTTTGATTATGGATATGCCTGTTAATCCGCCTACTACTTCGATGAGTACGATCTTATCTGGTTTGTTGAGGTCTACTTTCCTTTCAATGTTCATCGCGGCGGCGTCGATTAGGTCTTTCGAGGAAGTTGTCGTGAACCGCTTTTCTAACGTGACGCGGAAGGTTTCGTTTTCCTTAATCTTCGATGCCAATTCAGTTACAACTTTTTGAATTTCTGCCACGTCCGTGCGTACTACTTTTTCTATGGGAATTATTCGGTAGGAATATCGAAATTCGTAAGGACGTTCCTTCAAGAGTTCCCTAAGTTTTTCAATGGCCACCAATGGGTCGAGTGTGGTCTTCGCGGCAACCAAACCAGACACGCCAGTTTTGTCAACCTTTGACGCGGTATCGCCGATTTCGCCGAGAAGATACCAGATTTCTGAAGAAGCGTCTTCTTCTGTTCCACGCGCTGTCGTTATGAGGAGGTTGAAATTTCTAAGCAACCCCTTACTCCTCACAGTTACTATTGCAAGCAAGGTTTTAAGAGATTTTCGCAAGATTCACTCTTCTAAAACGTCGTCCACCTTGACTGGCCCATGACGTAAAATTCTCGGCGTTCCCATAACCAAATCAACAATCGTCGATGATTCGCCCAACGGCGCGAAACCTCCATCAAGTATCAAGTCCACGACCTCGCCGATTTGTCTCGCTGCTTCTGCGGCGGTTTGCGGCGGTTTTTCTCCACTCTTGTTAGCGCTAGTTCCAACGAGCAACCCGCCAGCCTCCCGTATCAATTCCAAAGCAACGGGATGATTGGGGACTCTTACGCCAACAGAATCCAAACCACAAGTAACTGCATCAAGAAGCGACGGTTTTTTCAATAAAACCATTGTGAGCGGCCCTGGCCAGAATTTTTCCGCGATTTTCTGGGCTTGTTCAGTGACTTGGGCGATTTTTTCTACTTCTTTTATACTTGACGCTAGTATTGGAAAGGGTTTCGTTCTTTCGCCCTTTATCACAAAGATTCTTTTTACGGCTTCCCGATTGAAGGGGTCGCAACCCAAACCGTACACGGTATCTGTTGGGTAAACGATTACTCCGCCCTTTTTCACAGTTTGCGCCGCGATTCGAATTGTCTTTTCGTTAGCGGTTAAAACTTTCATTTTTCTCCATCCTTGGTTGTAAAAAGACAAATATTAAATTAGTCATTTTTCAGAATGTTCTAACAAGGGTTGCGTGATGAAAACACCGCCAAACATCGTCGTCATCGCTGTGGTGCTTATCACAATCATAGCGGCAAGCAGTTTTATTTACGTTTACGTGTTCGCGCCGAAGAAGGTGAGGATAGGCTTTCTGCAGGGCGACTTGCACCAATTGGCATTTTTTGTTGCTGTTGAAAAGAGTTTATTCAAAAATGCTGGGATCGAATTTGACTACATTCCGTATCCCAACGGAGTCAGCGAAATGGACGGTTTTGCCGCAAACGCTATAAACGTGGGGTATTTAGGCGCGGCACCGGCAACTTTCAAACGCATTAGAACTAACATGACCATAACAATCGTCGCAAGCGCAAACGCCGAAGGCTCGGCTATAATTGCGGGGTTAGGAACTGAAATCAACACTATCAGTCAACTTGTCGGGAAAAGAGTCGCCATTCCGAACACCGCCACCGTTCAAGACGTTCTATTACGAATCGCCTTGTCGCAGTATGGACTAAGCTACGCGAATCTCAGCGACCAATTCCCCATCGTTAACATCGCACCCGCCACCATGCCTGAAAGACTACGAAGTGGCGAGTTTGACGCTTATGTAGCCTGGGAACCATGGGCAGCCGCGGCAATCGTAAACGGTTACGGCAAGGCTATCGCGAACTCCTTTCAAATCTGGCCAGAGCACCCATGCTGCATTCTTGCGGTTAGCCAAGACTTTCTGAATCGAAATTTAGACCTCGTCAAGAAAATAGTAGCAGTGCACATCAACGCAACAAGATACATTCTCAACTTTGACAATCATGCAGACGTGGTTGAAATAGCGAAAAAATGGACAGGACAAAACGAGACCATCATCACACAAGCGATTAGTAACATAAAATTTCTTTATCAACCTGATGTGCAGGGTATTAAAACTTGGCTTAACTACTTAATTCAGTTCGGTCTTCTCCAAGAAAGCGAGATTCCCGGCGGCATCGACCAGTTTGTTTCAGAGTTCGTTAATACTGAAATCGTGCAAGAAGTTGAGTAGATTTGAGTTGGCTAAGGCAACATAAAAACAGACTAGTTCAATTTTTCGCTGCAGCGGTTTTTCTTTTTTTGTGGCAACTTGTTGCTACATTTATTAAGCTTCCCTATTTCCCATCTTTTTCGGATACCGCTGGGGCTTTTTATCGGCTTGTTGTTTATGG
>JAWBOF010000053.1:0-4899 GCA_038826685.1 Bathyarchaeia archaeon | reverse complement strand
CGTGTAACAGTTCGATGGCAATCGCCGGATGCAGCGCCCGGCCCGGCACTCTCTTCTTGTGCACGCGTTCATAAGCTTGTATCGAGTTTTTGTTGGTTTTTCCATCGCCCTTCTTGTTGCTCTTCCGTTAGGCTTGCTGAGCGGCGTAAGTGAAGCATTCTATAACGTGTTAAAACCTTTAGTTGAGGTCCTTCGCCCCATCCCTCCGTTGGCATGGGTGCCGTTCGCTTCGATCGCTTTCGGAATCGCCATAGGCGGCTACGCGTTTGTCATTTTCTTAGGCGCATTTTTTCCAATTTTTCTTAACACGATCGCGGGTGTGAAGAGAACGAGCCCCGTTTTGGTGGATGTTGCTCAGACTTTCAAAGCCGACAAAAAAGACACTTTATACAAAGTCGTAATCCCAAGCGCGCTACCAGAAATACTTACAGGCATCCGCATAGGCTTCGGAATCGCTTGGATGTGCATTATCGCCGCAGAAATGATCGGCGTAAAAAGCGCTCTTGGTTTGGGATTTTTTATTTTCAGTATGGCTAATTTGGCGTTGTACGCGGAAATGTTTGCGGGTATGATTATGATTGGCATTGTCGGTTATGTTGTTAATGAAGGAATCATGTTTGCTGAAAAACGGTTTTTCAAGTGGCGTGTGGAAATATCTAAATGATTAAGCAAAGAAGTGGTCAGTGATTTTTGCAGCGTTTTTCATTGCGGTAAGGCTCTACGCCGTCGCCTCACATCATCCCAACAGAACAATAAAACGCGATGGTTATTTATTCATTTCTTCTTCAGCAGAGCGTTTAAATCTTCCAAGATTGTATCGTAACTATTCTTTACCACAAAAGAGCGTGAACAAATTGCAAAAGCGTGCACCGGTCATATTGGTTCATGGTGGCGCTGGCGAGTGGCCGCTTGAGAAAAGAGACGTTGGATTGGCAGGTGTTAGAGAAGCCGCTGAGAAAGGCTTTAGAGTTTTGGAAAAAAACGGAACCGCTTTGGATGCAGTAGAAACCGCCGTGAAAACAATGGAAGACAAAGACGTTTTTAACGCTGGCCTCGGCTCCTCGTTGACGATTGAGAAAAAAATAGAGATGGAAGCTTCAATAATGGAGGGCAAAACCCTTCGCGCTGGGGCTACTAGCTTGCTTAGTGACATTAAGAACCCTGTTCGCCTTGCACGGCTCATCATGGAAAATACTGACCACGTGTACATCGTGGGAGAGGGCGCAGAAAAACTGGCAAGACTGTTTAAACTAGAAAGAAGAAACGCCACCACCCAATTACGCCTCGAATCTTGGAACAAATTAAAGGAACAATTCAAAAAAGGAAAATTGGAGTACTTGCCAAAAATCTACAAACTCGTAAAGGAACACCCGAACCTTTTCCAGTTGGACACTGTAGGCGCCGTTTCCTTAGACAAGGACGGAAACGTGGCAGCGGCAACGTCCACAGGCGGTGTGACTTTAAAGTTTCCGGGAAGAATCGGCGATACACCGTTGATCGGGTGCGGCACCTACGCGGATAACGAAGCCGGCGCTTGTTCCGCGACTGGGATAGGTGAAATTGCAGTAAGGCTGGTTCTATCCAAAAGCGTGTGCGACCAAATGCGCGAGGGCTCTTCGGCGCAGAAGGCTGTAGAGAAAGCCATTAGAACCGTGAACCGCAGGATACAGGACACTTTCAATCATATGGGCTTGATCGCCGTGGACAAAAGGGGCGACATCGGAGTCGCACATAATTCGCCCAACATTTGCCATGCCTACATGCGGGTTGGAATGGACGCGCCTTTCGCGGCTATGCAGGCAAAAATCATAAAATAACCGCTTTTAACCACGCAGAAATTTTCTTTTTTGCTATCACAAGGCTTAAATGCATGTGGTGTAGGGAATATACCGCTCACATGATATTGGAGGTGACAAAGATGGAAGAAGAAGAATGGGAAGAAGAAGATGTCGGCGAAGAAGAAGAATGGGAAGAAGAAGAATGGTGACAAATTATCGAACTCAAAAATCTATTTTTTTACACTCATTTAATTTACCTTTTAACCCTTTTAAAATTGCTTAACACTTATTACTCGAATTATTCGTCAATATTTATCTATAATAAAAGTGACCATAGATGGTAAGAGTTGCAGTCTTAGACGCTGACAAATGCAAACCCAAACACTGCGACAGTATATGCATTAGGTTTTGCCCTAAAGTTCGCAGTAAAGTAGAAGCCATAAGGTTCGAGGGCGAAAAACCCGTGATTGTAGAGGCTCTTTGTTCGGGTTGTGGAATATGCATAAAGAAGTGCCCATTTAACGCCATTTCAATCGTTAACTTGCCTGACGAGTTGAGCGAAGAAGCAAGCCACAGGTTCGGTGCGAATGCTTTCAAACTGTTTCGTTTGCCTATTCCTTCGCCGGGCGTGGTTTTGGGTTTGCTCGGGCAAAACGGGATTGGAAAAACAACGGCCATCAAAATCTTGTCGGGCGAACTAATGCTAAATCTCGGTCGATATGACGAGCCGCCAGAGTGGTCTACGATAATTCAGCATTTTCGAGGTTCGACACTGCAGGAATATTTTCAGAAATTAAGTGAGAAACGTTTGAAAATCGTGCACAAACCACAATACGTGGACAAGATTCCGAAAGTGATTTCGGGCAAGGTTGGAAAGGTTCTGGAGAAAGTCGATGAGCGCGGTAAACTAACAGCCGTGGCAGATCAGCTTCAACTAGGCACGGTGTGGAATCGTTCGCTTGATGTTCTAAGCGGAGGTGAACTGCAACGTGTGGCGGTGGCTGCGACTATTTGTCGTGAGGCGGATGTTTATCTTTTTGATGAGCCTTCGAGTTATTTGGACGTTAAGCAACGTTTAGAAGTCGCGCGGGCCATACGTGGACTGAAGCATGAAGGTAAAACAGTCATAGTTGCAGAGCACGACCTTGCCATAATCGACTATCTTTCTGACCAGATATGTGTTTTTTACGGCACGCCGGGTGTGTATGGAGTTGTTTCACATGTCCATGGCGTAAGAGTTGGCATCAACATCTATCTTCAAGGATTCATACCAGACGAAAACATGCGGTTCAGGAAAGACCCAATAGAATTTCACGTGAAACCGCCGTCCACGAGTCAAAGCATTGGGAAAACATTGGTAAAGTGGGAAGCCATGAAAAAATCCTACAAGGGCTTTCAACTAGAGGTGCAAGCAGGAGAAGCTAAAGAAGGCGAAGTTATCGGTATTTTGGGACCAAACGGCATCGGAAAAACCACCTTCGTGAAGCTTCTGGCAGGACTTGAAAAAGCGGATGAAGGCATGCCCGTGATGCTGTATGCGTTACAGGTGGGCTACAAACCTCAATACATCTCTGCTGATTATCAAGGAACGGTTGAAGAACTTCTGCGCAGCGTGGCGAAAGAAGAGTTTTCGTCAGGCTGGTATCAAAGCGAAATTCTAACCCCGCTTAACCTGAAAACACTTTTAGACCGAGCTGTTCCTGAATTGAGCGGAGGGGAACTTCAAAGAGTCACCATCGCCGCGTGTCTTTCCCAGCATGCTCAGCTTTATCTCTTGGACGAACCCAGCGCGTACTTGGACGTTGAAGAAAGACTCGCAATGGCGAGAACTATCAGACGTGTAGTGGGAGACCGCAACGTGACTGCTTTTGTCGTTGAGCACGATGTCGTCGCCCAAGACTTCATCGCCGACCGCCTCATGATTTTTAAAGGTGAGCCAGGTGTCAATGGACAAGCAAGCCAGCCTGTAACGCTTAGGCAAGGGATGAATGCTTTTTTGAAAGACATGAACATAACCTTCCGCCGCGACCCGACGACTAAACGGCCACGGGTGAACAAAGAAAACTCGAAGATGGACAAGTTCCAGAAAGAAATGGGTGAATACTACTACATAGCCACGTCAAAGCGCTAGCAGAGCACAGCTGAGATAAGATTAAAGGCAAGTTCTGCTTAAGATAGGAAACCTTCACTGGAGAGATTTTGCATGTCTCAGCTTAACGAGAAAGACCGTGAACTACTCCAAGCCGCGCTCAGAGTAATGAACAACGCATACGTAATTTGGGGATTCAAAGTCGGTGCAGCCGTGCGCGCTGAAGACGAAAAAATCTACGAAGGCTGCAACGTTGAAACTTGGATATCAGGATTAGGCACATGCGCTGAAAGATGCGCCATAGACCACGCTGTTCTGCATGGAAACCGAAAAATCAAAGCAGTTGCGGTTGTGATCGAGGACAAAAACGTGGAAAAATCCCGCCCATGCGGTGCGTGTTTACAGTACATTAAGGATTTTTCTGATGACGGCGTGCGGGTGATTATGGCGGAGGCAAGGGCTGGGCAAGTTTTGTCTGAAACGGTGGACGTAAAGACTATTGAGGAACTTTTACCTTACTCGTACGAATCAAAACAGAAAGCACTGGATTCTTTCTTTCGTGGTTAGATTTTGAGTAGTGGGTAAGGGTTAAATATCGTCGAAAGTGGAGGAAAAACACGGTTGAATTCCATGGTAAACGAAGGAAAAGGCAGACTGTTCAGGAGAAAAGACGGAAAATTCCTCGTGTACATACCCAAAGACTTGGCAGAAGACAGCATGTTCCCCCTCAAGACCGCCGACAGTTTAAAAGTCAAAGTAAGCTTCCAACTTGGCGACGAAAAACTCATAATCGAAAAATGGAAAGACCCAAACTCTACCAAATAAACCACCAAAAACTTAGCCTCAACCACGTGTTTTCGGGATAGCCGTTCTTCCTACCTATGCAAAATCATTTTAACAAACACACTCTATGCTATACACGGTGAAGTCGTTGCTGAAAATTCAGACGCCCCTCATCCTCGTCAACTTCAAAACTTACCTTGAAGGCACAGGCAAAAAAGCCGTCGAACTAGCCAAAAAAGCTGAAAAAGT
>JAWBOF010000052.1:0-8168 GCA_038826685.1 Bathyarchaeia archaeon | reverse complement strand
AAGGCACACGTGCCCTATTGGTGCTCTCTTGGAAAGGGGCAATGGCAGAATGAATGTTGAGATACTCGAAAAAACGGACACTAACTTACGTTTTGTTATTCGGGATGCTGATGCACCGTTTGTTAACGCTTTGAGGCGCATTATTATCTCTGAGGTTCCCTGCATGGCGATTGATGAAGTAGTTATTCTCGAGAATTCTTCTATGATCCAAGACGAGGTGCTGGCGCACCGGTTGGGGCTGGTTCCGATTAAGACGGATTTGGACGCCTACAACCTTCGCGAAGAATGCGTATGCAAAAGCAAGTTTGGCTGTAATCTTTGCCGCGTGGCGTTGACGTTGGATGTGGAAGCCGCGGAGACGACGACTGTTTATTCTGGAAGTCTTGTGTCAGAAAACGCTGCGGTTGTGCCGGTGAGCGCGAACATTCCGTTAGTTAAACTTGCGCCTGGACAGAAACTGAAACTCGAAGCTGACGTGCGGCTTGGAAGGGGAAAAGAGCATGCAAAGTGGCAGCCGGTGGCTGTGTGTGCTTACAAGAATATGCCTCAGATAAAAATTAATCCTAAATCGTGCGATGCATGTGGCGAATGCGTCAAGGTGTGTCCGAAGAACGTGTTTGCTGTTGCAGATGGGAAAGTTGAAGTGCGAAATCTTCTAGCCTGCACGCTTTGCTTAGACTGTGTTGACGCTTGTCCGAAAAACCCGAAAGCCGTCGAAGTATCATGGGACAAGAACACTTTCATATTTAACTTGGAATCAACAGGCGTCTTGCCTCCAGAACGCATCTTGCAGGAGGCGGTTAAGATTTTAGACAAAAAAACGGCGGATTTTCTCAAGGAATTGGCTGGTGAGAAGGATGAAACAGGCTAGACCTACTAACCCCGAACTCGTAGACACTATTCGTTACTTGAAAAAAGCAGCGCACGAAAACAAGGCCGCGATTTGGCGTGAAATATCAGAAGCACTCTCCAGAACAAGGCGCAAGCGGATCGCAGTTAACTTGAGCAAAATTAACCGATACACGCAGAAAGACGAAACCGTGGCGGTTTTAGGCAAAGTCTTGGGAACTGGCTCAGTCGATCACCCCGTCACAGTTGCCGCTTTCGCTTTTTCAGGATCAGCTATATCGAAAATAAAGAAGGCTCGTGGAAAATGTATTACTTTTTCGGAGTTAATAAAGAAAAATCCAAAAGGTTCCAACGTGAAACTTATCGGGTGAAAAATGTATGGAAACTCAAGCTAGGCAGCCAGTAATCGTTGATGCCTCGGGGCTGATCTTGGGACGTTTAGGTAGCGATGTTGCAAAGAGATTGTTAAAAGGTGAAAACATAATCATAGTGAACGCTGAGAAAGCAGTAATCAGCGGCAAAAGACTAAGCAAAATCAAAGCAGCCCGAGAATTCCTAGAAATCGGGCACTATAAGCAAGGGCCTTTCCATAGAAGACGCCCGGATCAAATAGTCCGACGGGTTATAAGAGGCATGTTACCTTGGTCCAAGCCGAAGGGAAAGCAGGCTTATCGAAGGCTGAAAGTTTTCATAGGCGTTCCAGAAGAAATCAAAAACAAGAGTTTCGAAGTCATGCAGCACGCAAACGCACAGAAGTTAAAATGCCCCTACTTTACGGTGGGCGAGTTTGCGAAAGAAATCGGATGGAACGTAGGCGGTGAATAACATGTCAAAACCGAGTTCAAAAATCCTACTCGTAAGCGGAAAACGCAAAACCGCAGTAGCAAAGGCAACATTCAAGCCAGGTAAAGGACGAATCCGCATCAACAACATAGCCCTTGAGATCCTTGAACCAAAAATCATGCGTGACAAAATCATGGAACCCTTACTTCTTGCAGGAGACGAAGTTTGGAAACAACTTGACGTAGACATCAAAGCCTCAGGAGGAGGATTCATGGGGCAAGCCGAGGCTGCAAGAATGGCGTTGGCAAGAGGATTGTGGCGATGGACAAAGAAAACTCACCTAAAAACCATCTTCACAGCCTACGACCGTACCATGCTCGCTGGCGACCCGAGAAGAAAAGAACCTAAAAAATTCGGCGGCCCGGGTGCAAGAGCGAGAGACCAGAAAAGTTACAGGTGATTTGAGAATGATTATACCCATTCGATGTTTTACGTGTGGTAAACTGATCGCGGACAAATGGGAAGACTTTGCCAGAAGAGTTAAGGCAGGCGAAGAAGCGGGAAAAGTGCTGGACAGTTTGGACGTGAAACGTTATTGTTGCCGCCGCATGTTACTCTCGCATATCGAAATCGCTGATGAAATCATCAAATTCTACGAAGTAGCGGGAAAAGGAAAACAGTTGAGAGGACAGTAAAGAGGTTTCCATGTGTCAGCCATAATAAAAAAAGCACTCGCAAGGAAGATTTTCAACACACGTGGAGAAGAAACTCTCGAAGTCGACATAATAACTGAATCAGGCTTCGGAAGAGCATCTGCGCCGGCAGGAGCAAGCAAGGGCAAAGCAGAAGTTGTTTATTACCCAAAAGGCGGAGTCGACGAGGCAATAACGAAATTCCAAGAACTTGTCGCGCCGGAACTCATAGGCAAAGATGCAAGCAACCAAGGGCTTATCGATAATCTACTGCACGAAATAGACGGGACAAGTAACTTCAGTAACCTTGGAGGCGAAACCGCCTACGCCACATCTTTGGCAACTGTAAAAGCCGCATCCAACTCTTTCAGAATCCCCTTGTTCTGGCATTTAGCCGGCTACTTGGCATGCGAACTTCCATACCCTCTAGGGGTCGTCTTAAGCGGAGGCGAACACGCCGTTGGACAAGTTCCAGACATACAAGAATTCCTCATCCTACCAGTCAAAGCCGCATCCTTCTTGGATGCTGCGAGGGCGAACATACTTTTCCACAAGAAAATCGGAATTCTTCTCGCAAAAACAAAGCCTGATTTTGTCGGAGGACGAAACGATGAAGGCGCTTGGCTTGCAAATATCTCAGCCACCGAAGCCTTACAAGTGATATCTACTGCATGCGACGAAGTTTGCGAGCAGATGGGCTTCGAATGCCGCTTCGGAATAGATTTTGCTGCGTCAGCGATATGGAATCACAAGGAAAAACGTTACGTTTACGCTCGAGAAAAGAAGAAACGAACCACCGAAGAACAATACGAGTACGTGACAACACTTATTGACAAATATAATCTAATTTACGTTGAAGACCCGTTTCACGAAGAAGATTTCCAAAGTTTCGCCAGACTAACCAAAGAAGTAGGCAACAAGGTCCTCGTCTGCGGCGATGACCTATTCGTCACAAACAAGAATCGCTTGCAGAAAGGTGTGGAAAGAGGCGCTGCGAACTCGCTGATAATAAAGGTCAATCAGGTTGGCACCGTAACCGACGCTTGGGAAACAGTACGCATCGCAAGAGACGCGAGATATGTTAGAGTAGTTTCCCACCGCTCAGGAGACACAAACGACACTCACATCGCGCATCTCGCCGTTGCCTTCCGCGCTCCTATAATAAAAGCCGGCATAGTCGAAGGCTCAAGAATCGCAAAAATCAACGCACTTATTCGGATTGAGGAAACTTTGGGCGACCGTGCAAGGATGATTAAACTTCCTGTTTAGGAGTAAAAACGTATGTCAGAAAAAACCGAAAAAGACGAACCAGAAAAAACAGAAGAGGCTGAGGAAGAGGTAAAGAAAAACGTAGACGATGTTGAGGTCGGATTGGTCGTTGGAGAAGACCTGCTGTTACCCCGCGACACTTTGCTCTCTGCAGGCATCCACATCGGCACACGCATGAAAACAAAGGACATGAGCCAATTCATCTACCGTGTCAGACCGGACGGATTGTTCGTCTTGGACGTGAAGAAAACAGACGACCGTATACGAACAGTAGCCAAATTCTTAGCCCGCTTCGAACCGTCCAAAATCGCTGTAGTCTCAGCAAGGCTTTACGGACAAACACCCGTGAAAAAATTCTGCGAAGTAACAGGCGCCACACCGATCATAGGAAGATTCGTTCCAGGCATGTTCTCTAACCCGCTTTACCCCAACCGCATCGACGCAGCCGTGGTCGTGGTTTCAGACCCAAAAGCCGACGTTCAAGCGGTTAAAGAAGCCGCCGCAGCGGGGGTTCCCGTGGTCGGCTTGTGTAGCACTGATAACGAATTTACGGGCGTTGACTTGGTTATCCCTACAAACAACAAGGGGCGACGTGCCCTCGCCGTGATTTTCTGGCTTCTTGCTCGCCAAGTCCTTCGCGAACGAGGCGAACTTCCACCCGACCAAAACCTTACACAAACAATCGACGATTTCGAGGCTAAAGTGACGAAAGAAGAAGAAATGTAACCTCAAAACAGGAGGGGGCGCATCTAAAAATTTGAAGATTAGGCGTCCATGTCAGGTAGGCACGTTTTACGCCGCTTCGCCAGAGTCATTAAAAGCACAAATTGAAGAATGCTTTTTGCACAGGCTCGGTCCAGGAAAACTCCCAAGAGTTTCGGGAGAAGGCAAACGTGACATAATTGGGCTTGTGTGCCCTCATGCGGGGTACATGTATTCTGGCCCAGTTGCAGCGCATGGTTATTATAATTTGGCTTTGGACGGCAAACCCGACACCGTCGTCGTTTTTGGACCAAACCACACGGGGCAAGGCAGCGGATTGTCGATTATGAACGAGGGCGTCTGGCGCATGCCCCTCGGCGACGTACAAATAGACACCGAAACTGCGGATGCTATTATGCGTGAAGCAAGAACCATAGACGTAGATGACTCTGCGCACGCACTCGAGCATTCCATCGAGGTTCAACTGCCCTTCCTTCAATACTTGTACGGCTCCAGTTTCAAGTTTGTTCCATTATCGTTTCTTATGCAAGACTTGGAGTCAAGCCGAGAAGTTGGCCAAGCAACCGCGAAGGCTTTGGTCGACAAGAACGCTGTGATAATCGCTTCCAGCGACATGACCCATTATGAACCCCATAAAAACGCAGAAAGAAAGGACAAACTGGCTCTAGAAGCAGTTGAAAGACTGGACGAAAAACAGTTCTACACAACTATAGAAAACATGGGCATAACGGCTTGCGGCTACGGACCCATAACGGCTTTAATCACTGCCGCTAAGGCTTTAGGCTCGAAAAAGGCGAAACTACTCCGCTACGCGACTAGCGGCGACGTTACTGGCGACTTTTCCGCTGTTGTCGGCTACGCTTCTGTGGCGTTTTATAAACAACAATAGTTGCGGTGTATGCCTTGACCATTGTTGCCTCGGCGCCGGCGAAAATCATTCTGTTCGGAGAACACTTCGTGGTTTTTGACGCACCCGCAATCGTTCTAGCCATCGACAAACGCGCCTATTCATACGTGAAACCCCGAAAAGACAAACGAATCTACATCAACTCTGTCGAACTGGGCGTTTCTGGGTTTTTTGAAAAAGAAAAGTTCCAAGCCGAAAAAGGAAGCCCGAAAAGAGCGGAAAACGAACTTTTACCCGTGAAATTGGCGGTTCAGAAAATTCTTGACCAAGCCAAAAGCGACATGGGCGTTTCGGTAGAAATCCGCTCCCACATACCCGTAGCAGCCGGACTGGGCTCTTCAGCAGCCGTAGCAGCAGCCACCGCTAAGGCGACTGGTTGCTTGTTAGGCGTAAACCTTTCTTCCGAGGACATTTTCAACGTGGCCTACCAAGCCGAACGCGTCGTGCACGGAACACCTTCAGGCATAGATCCCACAATAGCCACTTATGGCGGCGTACTTCGGTATAGTCGAATGGATGGGTTTACGCGGTTGGATGTGAAAGGAGAAATTCCGTTGGTTGTGGGCAACACTGGGGTCATGCGTAATACTGGAGATTTGGTTGCGAAAGTGCGGCAGGCAAAGGAAAAGTATCCGTCGATCGTGAATCCTGTTATAAAGGCTGGTGGAGAGATAGTTGCACAGGCAGTGGAAGCACTAGGGCGTGGCGACGTTGATCGTTTGGGTGAACTAATGAACCTCAACCACGCCCTGCTCTACGCAGTCGGCGTCTCCAATGAGCTTCTTGAGAGGCTTATTTTTGCTGCAAGACAAGCAGGAGCGTTGGGCGCTAAACTTACGGGCGCGGGAGGAGGAGGTTGCATGATTGCTCTTGCAGAAAATAGACGACTAAAACAAGTTGCGCGGGCAATCCAAGAAGCGGGTGGAGCCGCTTTTGTTGCGAGGAAATCGGATGAGGGGGTTCGAATTGAAAGCTAAACCGACGATTCTGAAACTTGGCGGCTCTGCAATAACGCATAAAGAAAAGCCTTTTGTGGCTAATTTTTTTGTAATAGAAAACCTAGCCCGTGAAATTGCAGAGACTAAGGTTTCGCGACTCGTCATTGTGCACGGCGGGGGCAGTTTCGGGCATCCATTAGCGAAACAATACGCGATTAACGAAGGCTTAAAAAATTCGTCACAGATTATTGGCTTTTCAAGAACCCACGACGCAATGAACGTTTTGAATAGGCTAGTTGTGCAGGCTCTAATAGAGCATAATATTCCCGCAGTAGGAGTCGCGCCATCGTCTTTTGTTTTAACGAAGCAAGGTCGAATAGAAAAAATGGATCTCGACATTGTTGCAAGATTGTTAGAAACAGGCTTTGTGCCAGTTCTTTACGGCGACGCGGTTCTTGATTTGGACAAGAGGTTTGCAATACTTTCGGGCGATCAACTTATTGCAAAACTTGCGGTAAACCTTGATGCAAAGCAGATAATCGTCGGTGTAGACGTCGACGGCTTGTACACGGCGGACCCCAAGCGAGACTCTTCCGCACAGTTAATTTCGAAATTAAGTTTTGGGGAATTGCAAAGGACGCTCAGTTGGGTTGAAAAGGCGAAAGCCACCGACGTGACCGGCGGGATGTATGGAAAAATTCTTGAGTTAATTCCGGCTATTGAACATGGAGTTAGAACAGTAATCGTTAACGCCACAAAACGAGACACTGTTCGCAGAGTTCTCCGCAACGAAAAATTTGTGGGGACAGTAATAGAGAAGGAATAAACCAAGATGAACAATCCAACTCAAGAAAGAAAAGACGACCACATAAAAATCTGCCTCGAAGAAAACGTTCAAGCCAAGCATGTAACCACGGGTTTTGAAGATATATTCTTCGTTCACCGAGCCCTCCCAGAAATAGACCGTGAAAAAATAGACCTTTCAACAAAACTTTTCAGCCACACGTTTTCAGCGCCCATAATCGTCGGTGCTATGACTGGCGGAACCGCTGAAGCCTCAAAAATCAACCAAGCAATCGCCGAGGCTGTGCAGGAACTGGGTCTAGGTATGGGTGTGGGAAGCCAAAGAGTAGCGATTGAAGATCCAAAACTGGAAAGCAGCTTTGTGGAAACTAGGCGAAAAGCACCAACCGCGTTCCTAATAGCTAACATAGGCGCACCCCAACTCGTCAAAGGCTGGGGCATAGAGCAAGCAAAAATAGCGGTTAACATGATAGACGCAGACGCGTTGGCTATACACCTAAACCCACTGCAGGAGTCTATACAACCAAAAGGCGAGACCAACTACAAAAACGCCCTAACAAAGATAAAAGAAATCGCCACCAAACTAACCGTCCCCGTAATCGCTAAGGAAACCGGCGCCGGCATATGCGGAGAAGACGCCAAAAAACTCGCAGACGCAAACGTAAAAGCCATAGACGTCGCAGGCGCGGGTGGAACCAGTTTCGCAGCAGTAGAATATTACCGCGCAAAAATCGCCAAAGATGACAAGGGAGAAAGACTTGGAGAAACATTCTGGGACTGGGGCATCCCGACTGCCGTAAGTGTTTATGAAGTTTCCAACACGATCGATATTCCAGTCATCGCCTCGGGCGGCATAAGAAACGGCGTAGACGCTGCAAAGGCTCTAGCATTGGGTGCGAGCCTCGTCAGCATTTCTGCACCAGCATTACGACCAGCAACAAAAAGCGCCAGCCAAGTAAAAAGAACGCTAGAATTGTTCATCGACGAACTGAGAAACACCATGTTCCTAACAGGCGCAGACACTGTGAAAAAACTAAGAAAAACCCCAATCGTAATCACTGGAAAAACTGCCCAGTGGCTGCTTATGCGGGGCTTTCACCCCGAGACCATGGCCAGAAAAACTAACCAAAAAGGGAGTAATCGTTCATGAACGAGGACATCGAAAAAATTCTCAACCAGCAAGCCCCCGTAATCGACAAGACG
>JAWBOF010000051.1:0-8185 GCA_038826685.1 Bathyarchaeia archaeon | reverse complement strand
TGTACTTTTCGCTGGGCTAATTGGCTTTGCAATTTTTAACGATGCTTGTCAAATCTTGATAGGGTGAGGGTTGTATTCTGGAAAAAAGTGGGGTTGGATTTCAGCCTTTATTTCGGCGGTCACTGGTTTTTTGGCTTCGTTGGCAGCGTTGCTGATGGTTATCATCTTCTCATCATCTGTTAGCGTGTCGGCGTGGGTGATTACGAGCCTCTTTATAGGCTTCCTAATAAGCCAAGTCATAATATACTACTCACTAAACTTCAACGTCAGATGATACTTTGGAATTATCAACCCGCCGCCGTCGTCAAAAGAAACATAACATTTCTGCTCTAATCCAAAGCCTACGCGTCCATTGTTTTTCATGGTGCGGGAGGAGGGAGGATGGGAGAAGAAACAACGTCTCATTGGAAACTATCGCGCCATTCTCGCCGTAGAGATGCGTTTCTTACTCATGGTTATGATTATCCCCGCACCAAAAACAACTTTGCATAAAAACATTAAAAAGGTTTGACGTAAAAAACACCAAACTCCTTAAAAATTAACACTCCACACTCTTTTATCTGAGAAAGCATGTTTCCATCGCTCGACACGTTTCCACCGCTATTCCAAACAATTCTTAGTCCATGGTATAACAGTGTGAAAGACCCAGAATCCACACAGCAAACAGTCCTCCAAAGCCTACTCGAAAATTACGAAAAAACCGACTACGGCAAACAACACAACGCCAGCCAAACCAGAACCATCGCAGAATACCGTAAAAATTTTCCTATAACAAACTACACGCAGTTAAAACCGTATTTTGAAAAAGTCAAGGATGGCAATCACCGAGCCCTTTTGTCAGAGCCGCCCGTATGCTGGGTGATGACGAGGGGCTCCACTGGTATAGCAAAAATTCTGCCCGCAACGCAAACTCACCTCCAACAGGTTCTCCAATGTGGCGCACGGGCCTTTCTGAACCACGCCATTCGGAAGAATGATTGGGCACTTTTGACTGGGCGAATCTTGAACCTCAATTTTCCCTCAGTGGTTTCTAACATAACCGTGGCTGGGCAAAACATGCCCTACGGCTACAGTTCAGGAACATACGCGAGGCTTAATCCCGCCTTGAATGAAGCAAGCCTCGTGCCCAGACAAGAAGAAATCGACGCACTTGGCTCGGGAATAACGAAGAAAGATTGGGAGGCTCGTTTTGAGTTAGTTTATAAAAAAGCTTTGGACGAAAACGTGGTAGCAACCATGGGCGTTTCGCCTGTGATTTTGTCTTTTGCTCGGTACGTAAAGCGGAAGCATGGACGGAAACCTAGGGATTTGTGGAGTTTCCGCGCGCTCTTTTGCACTAGTGTGGCTAAGATACAATTTCGTTATGCTCCTTTGCTGCGTTCGTATTATGGCGACGTACCAGTGGTGGAGATTTATAGCGCCACCGAGGGTGTGTTTGCTCAGCAGCTCGACGACTTGCCCTATGTTGTGCCAAATTTTGATGCATATCTTTTCGAGGTTGTGACTGGAAAAGGAGTAAAGATGCTCCACGAGCTTAAACGTGGCGAATGGGGACGAATAATAATCTCGTCGCAGCAGATTCCACGGTACGACATAGGCGACTTGATCGAGTCGATGGGAAAAACCTATTACCGAGTTTTCGGAAGAAACAAAACCCTAACCGTTCTCGAGCATAGATTGTACAGACTTTTTCTGGGTTGGCTACTCTAAGAAGGCTGAGGGCTACGTCTCCGAGCACTGGTTACGATTAGGGCATAAACGATGATTGCAAGCCCTATAATGATGAGGCAGACTGGCCACCACAAGAACTCCAGATTATACGCTCTGACAAAGTAGGTAAGCACGCCAAAGACGATAAGTAGTATTCCAGCGATTATGGACCCGGTAATACCAAATTCGCGTTTCTCGTGCTTCTCGTGTTTTTCATATTCACCCTTTTCGTGTTTCTCTCCTTTCTCATGTTTCTCCTGCTTTTCATGTTTCTCGTTTTTTTCGTCTCTCTCTGCACTGGGCGGTGTTTCGGCTTTAGGTTCTTCTTTCTGCGGCGTCTTTGAAGACATAATTACCATCCTTATGGTATTTTGCATAAGACATATTTAAAGCATAAACACAAAATTTGTCTAAACCACAAGTTCCATGATGAAAATTACGAAAAACTCATACCACGCCAATTCATACTTTTGCATCGCAAAACTTTAAAACAACAAACTACGATTCCAAAATCAAAAGGCAAATTGGTGTTCGAATGTCGTTTTTTAAGCGAATCAAAAACAAATTAACGCCGCCCGAAGCAAATGTCGTCGTGAACCTTGACAAAGAATTTTTTGCCCTAGGCGAAACAGTCACTGGCACACTGACAGTAAATTCGCGTGAAGATTTTACCGCTACTGAGGTGAGGTGCGAAGTCAATTGCACTGAAGAGGCAAAAAGACGGCGACGTGTTTATGACGAAAGACTTCGCTGCGATATAGAAAAAGAGGTATGGGAGACTGCGATTCTCTATTCTGCCAAACCCACAATTAAAAGTTCGATGACTATGTATAACGGCTACAGCGAAAAATTTCCGTTCACCGTAAACATCCCAGCCGCCGGAAGACCCACCTACAAGAGCGTTGAGAATAAAGTAGCATGGCTCATCAAAGGCGTAATTGCGGTGGATGGAAGACCCGACGTAACGAGCAAAATCATAGAGCTTCAAGTTGTCGAGCCAAGCAAAGCGCAAGCAGTTGCCTTGGTTCCACGCGAAGTTCCTATGATACAATGCGAATACTGCAAGGGGCTTATGCCCAGAACGGAGATAAGATGCCCAAACTGCGGCGCTAAACGAACAGCATGTTTCAACATTCACTCTGATTAATCTGATTTTTCAGATAAATTTAAATATTCAGAGATAATTGTACAGCTATGAATGTTCGCATTGGAGGATTACATGTGAAGGAAGGAAGGATAAAGAAAAACGTGAGAGAAAGCTATGCGAGAATCGCAAAGGGAGAACGTTCTTGTTGCGGTCCTTCAGTTTCGAGTTGTGGCTGTGCTTCAATGAGTAAAACAATAAGCAAACAAATAGGCTACCGTGAGGCCGATTTAAGATCGGTTCCAGAGGGTGCCAACCTTGGACTCGGCTGTGGTAACCCTGTTGCTTTGGCGTCTCTGAAAGAGGGCGAAACCGTATTAGACTTGGGCTCTGGCGCTGGTTTTGATTGTTTCTTGGCAGCAAATAAGGTCGGCGCGGAGGGAAAAGTCATCGGCGTGGATATGACGCCTGAGATGATTGATAAAGCACGAGAGAACGCTCAAAAGGGCAAATATAAGAACGTGGAGTTTCGGTTGGGCGAGATTGAGAACCTTCCCGCCGCGGACAACACGGTTGACGTGGTGATTTCAAACTGCGTCATCAACCTATCCACAAACAAACCACAAGTTTTCAGAGAAGCATTTAGAGTGCTAAAGCCTGACGGAAGACTAATGATTTCAGACATTGTCCTAGCGAAAGAACTCCCCGAAGCCGTAAAGAAAAACGTCGAGGCGTACGTCGGTTGTCTTTCAGGCGCCATAAAAAAAGACGAATATCTAAAGATAATAAGAGCCGCAGGCTTCAGAAAAATAAAGATACACGAAGAAACACATTTCCCGATTGAACTAATGGCCAACGACCCAACAGCAAAAGCCATCGCTCAAAACCTTAAAATCCCCAAAGACAAAATCAAGGAAATCGCAGAAACCGCCATAAGCATCAAGATCTCTGCAACAAAACCCAAAAAATAACCCCGACCAACAAATCATCCTTGGACAATGCGGCCGCCGGGATTTGAACCCGGGTTCTCGGCTTGGGAAGCCGGTGTCCTAACCAAGCTAGACTACGGCCGCGTTTCTGGTGTGTGTTTGTGGCTTTCGGTTTATTTGTGTTTTTAGTGATCAAAACATCTGTCAAGCCACGCAGAAGAATCTTCTGCGAAAAATGTTTTTGTGCAAATTGAATTATGTACAGAAGAAGGATAACCCAGCGCCGAGCGATGCCGCCAATTCGGAGAAAAAACCGCAAAAACTACATTCTTTCTATTAAAAACCAATCTTTCGCATAAGTTTTTAAGGCTCGACGATGTCTAAACTATTTTCTCAATGGAGGAAAAATGAAACTTGAACTCCATCGAAAAAACCGTCGAAGACACCGCGACTAATCTTCTGCGGTTAGCGGTTATCCAACTTCCAGAAGATGTTAAAAAAGCGTTACAACACGCCTACGAAACCGAAACAAGTGATGCAGGAAAAACCCAACTCAAAGCCATACTCGACAACATCAAACTTGCCGAACAAACTGGCACCCCGGTTTGTCAAGACACGGGTACGATAATCTACTACGTAAAGGCTGGAGCACAAACTCCTAACCTCGACAAGATCGAAAACGCTCTTGCAAGCGCAACCCGAAAAGCCACACAGCAAATCCCACTCCGCCCGAACGCCGTCGACCCGATATTGGGTAAAAACACCGGCGACAACACGGGACCCCACATACCCTACGTACACTGGGAAATAGTACCCGGTAACGAACTTGAAATCACGGTGCTGACAAAAGGCGGAGGCTCTGAAAACGTCTGCACAGTCGGAATGCTCGTGCCAGGCGAAGGCATAAACGGCCTCAAAAAATTCGTTGTTGATGCCGTCGTCAAAGCCGGTAGCCAACCCTGCCCACCGAACATACTCGGCGTTGCAATGGGTGGCGGTGCCGATATAGCCATGAAGCTTGCGAAAAAGGCGCTCTTAAGACCCTTGAACCAGCCCAACCCTAATCCAGAGCTGGCAAAACTGGAAAAAGAGCTTCTCGAAGCCGTCAACCAACTCGGCATAGGTCCGATGGGTTTAGGTGGTAAATGGACAATTTTGGGTGTTCATGTTGACTATGCTGCGAGGCATCCGGCGTCTTTTCCCGCTGCTGTGGCGTTTAATTGCTGGGCGGCACGACGTGCCACGGCGAGGATTCGTGCGGATGGAAGCGTTGAATATTTGACTCATAAGGTGAGGTGAGAATAATGGCGACGTACAAGTTTAAGACCCCCATCAGCGAGGAAGACATTCGCAAACTAAAAATCAACGACGTACTCTACATAACCGGCACGATAGTTACAGCGAGAGACCAAGCACACCGCCGAGCGTTAGAATGGGCGAAGGATGGCAAAAAACTTCCCATTGACCTAAAAGGCTTGGCGGTTTTCCACTGTGGCCCTATAGTGAAGAAGGAAGGCGACAGATGGGTAGCCGTAGCCGCCGGACCCACAACCAGCACGCGTATGGACATTTTCGAGGACGAATTCATCAAGAACTTCGGCGTCCGCGTCGTAATCGGAAAAGGCGGCATGGGCAAACGAACCACTGAAGCTATGAAAAAATACGGTGCAGTATACGGCGCATTCACGGGAGGAGCAGCCGCACTCGCAGCCAAGGCGATTAAGAACGTACGTGCGGTTGAGTGGTACGATTTAGGTATGCCAGAAGCCTTGTGGATTTTTGAAGTCGAGGAATTCGGCCCGCTTTCCGTGGCAATCGACTCGCATGGAAACAACATTTTTGACCAAGTAGCCAAAACTGCCGAAGAAAACCGTGCAAAAATTTACGCAAAATTAGGCATAGGAAAGTGAGAAAAAATTGACGTACGAAACGATCGACACCGACGTACTAGTAATCGGCGCAGGCGGAGCAGGCGCAAGAGCTGCTATAGAAGCCGCCAACCACAACGTGATGGTCACGCTTTTGAGCAAAGAGCTCCTCGGCAAAGCCCACACATGCATGGCGGAAGGAGGCGTAAACGCAGCGTTCGCCAACGTTGACCCGCCAGACAATTGGGAGGTGCATTTTAAGGATACGATCGAAGGCGGTGCTTGGATAAACAATCAAAAACTCGTCGAAATCCTCACTAAAGAAGCATGCGACCGAATCATGGATTTAGAAGAATACGGCGCCATCTTCGACCGCACACCAGAAGGCAAAATCATGCAACGCCCATTCGGCAAACAAACATACCGACGTACATGCTACGCGGCTGACCGCACTGGGCATGAGATGATGGTTACTTTAACCGAAGAGATACGTCGCCGAGACATAGATGTTATGGAAGAAGTTTTCGTCACTAGCCTTCTAGCAAAAGACAACCAAGTCCAAGGCGCCATTGGGATTAGCTTCAAAACGGGCAGCTTACTCATCTTCAAAGCCAAAGCAACCATACTCGCAAGCGGTGGAGGCGGCAGAGTTTACAAGATTACAAGCAACGCTGCCCAAGACACGGGTGACGGCTACGCCGCGGCATACCGCGCAGGCTGCCGCTTATTAGACATGGAAATGGTGCAGTTCCATCCTACGGGCATGGTTTTTCCCGAATCGCACCGTGGATGCCTCGTAACAGAGGGCGTAAGAGGCGAGGGCGGCTTGCTTAAAAATATCAAGGGCGAAAGATTCATGCAACGCTACGACGCGAAACGCATGGAACTTGCCGGCAGAGACGTCGTCGCAAGAGCGAACGCAACAGAAATCCTTGAAGGAAGAGGCACGGAACACGGCGGCGTATATCTGGACGTAACCCATTTACCTCCTCACATAATTGAAGAAAGATTACCCACGATGCTTGAACAGTTCTTAGACGTAGGCGTGGACATCCGAAGAGAACCCATGGAAGTCGCACCAACCGCGCACCATTTGATGGGTGGAGTCGAAATAAACGAGAATGCAGAAACAACGCTTAAAGGAATGTACGCCGCGGGCGAAATAGCTGGAGGAGTTCATGGCGGCAACAGACTTGGCGGAAACGCTCTCGCTGATACGCAAGTGTTCGGAAAAAGGGCAGGAGAAAACGCTGCGATGTTTGCAAAGAAATCAAGCATGCCCATAGTTGATCGGAGTCAAGTTGAAAAAGAAGCAAACAAGATCAACACAATCCTCGAGAGAAAGGAAGGAATAAGACCCCATGAAATTAAGAATCGCCTACAAACTCTCATGTGGGACAAGGTCGGCATTTTCCGAACTGGCAAGGAACTGCAAGAAGCAGTACAAGTTATTGAAGAAATGAAAACGAAAGACCTACCGCGCCTCTTCGTCATGGACAAACACACAAGATACAACAAAGAACTGATCGAGGCATTCGAGATAGAAAACATGTTAACAATCGCTGAGATGATTGCCAAAGCCGCGCTGATGCGTGAAGAAAGCCGCGGCGCACACTTCAGAAAAGATTTTCCAAAAACTGACAACAAAAATTGGTTCGCAAACATTTACATCCAGAAAAAAATGGGACAGATGACGCTGACCAAGCTTCCAGTCGTTGTAACCACGCTTAAACCGGAGGGCGTGTAAAAAATGCCAGAAGACGCTGTTCAAGTGAAAGTTTTCAGGTACAACCCGGACGTTGATAAAGAACCACACTACGAAACCTACAAAGTCCCATACACGCAAGGCATGGTCGTGCTCGATGTCTTAAACTACATTTCAGAACATTATGACGGCTCGCTCGCCTACCGTTGGGCGTGCAGAGCGGGACAATGCGGTTCATGCGCAATGATAATTAACGGCAAACCTAGAGCCGCATGCAGAACCCTAGTGGAGAAAGATAAGCCTCTCACAATCGCTCCGCTCGTTCAATTTCCAGTAGTGAAAGACCTTGTTGTTGATTACGAACGGGGCACACGACGACTAGTGAAAATAAAGCCCTACGTGCAACGTTTAAAGTCGCCCTCTAGACCAGAAATCATCTCCAAAGAGGACATAACCGACGTGAAGGAAATCAGGGGGTGTATCGAATGTTGGGCGTGCGTTTCAGCATGCCCCGTAGTCGGCGAAGCATGGCAAGAATTTGCTGGCCCATTGATCCACCGCCAACTTGCAAGGTTGAAACTGGACAAACGAGACACAGAAGAACGCGTGAAAACCGCTTTTATCGAAGGCTTATACGACTGCACCACATGCAAAACATGCGTCGAAGTCTGCCCGAAGAAAATCGACATCCCCGGTAAAGCCATAGAAAAAATGCGCGCAATCGCCGTGAAAGAAGGACTCGGGCCACTTGAGGGACAAAAACCCTTCATCGAAGCCATCGAGAGAACGGGGCGTTCAGTAGAGAGACAAAGCACACCTTTACTCGAGCAGGTGCCCGATGTTATCGAAGTGGATGACCCGATTGATGAGGTTGTCTTCTTTACTGGTT
>JAWBOF010000050.1:0-8322 GCA_038826685.1 Bathyarchaeia archaeon | reverse complement strand
GATTCAACTTTTCCAAGGCTAATCGTTTACTTTAGAAAGCACGGTAGGGTTTTATCTCTTAATTCCACATAACGCCTTATTCGCCTCGCCAAATGCGCTCCGATTACTTGCTCTAAATCACCAAAATACCGAATTTTGCGCACATTTCGCGCTTTGAGTATCCTTTTCGCCGTGATTGGCCCGACACGTGGTATCCGTAAGACATCGTTGTACGTCGCCGTGTTCAAGTCCAACGGAAACATGTCCTTGTTTAGCTTTGCAAGCGCCAACTTCGGGTCGGTATTAGGTAGGAAGCCTTCATCGTCAACTATGGACGCGAAGGAATTCGCCGTGAAACCATAGTCTTTTATGAGGAAGGAAGATTGGTATAGTCGGTACTCTCGAGACGGCGGGCAAGCGGGCTTTTTTTCTAGGGGTGTTTGATGGACGGGTTCGAAACCGCTGTAGTAGACGCGTTTGAGCATTAGTTTTTTGTAGAGCCACTCGGTAACCTGCAAATGTTCCCAATCATTATCGTCAACCGCGCCCACAATCATCTGCGTGTCAATTCCAGCCCGCACAAACCCAAACTCTGGTTTTTCTTTTGTATTCTTTGCCTTGACTGTTTCGTTGACCAGCCAATCCAACCGTTTCAAAACAGCCTCTCTTAACCCTCCCTTGTCGGGGCAGAGTTGGCTGAATATGCTTCTGTTGGGCGCTTCAAGGTTTATTCCAACTCTATCGGAAAGTTCTACTGCTTCGCGAATATAGTGTCTACTTACGCCTGGCATAAGCCTAAGATGAATATACCCCGTAAACCTCATGCTTCGGAGAAGCCGCAACACTTCCAACTGCTTTTCCATAACATAATCTGGGTCACGTGTCACAGAGGAACTCAAGAAAAGCCCGCTTATTCGCCCGGTCTTCCAAAGATGCAAGGTCACGGTTGCCAGTTTCCGTGTTTCCCAATCGGTTCGCTGAATGCTTCTTTTTGCTCGAAACGCACAGTAAGCGCACTCGTTTTTGCAATGGCTCGTTAGCAGAGTTTTAAGAAGCGGAACACATTTCCCTCTTGCGGCTGCTTCGTAGATGGGCACTGCTGTTTGATCCCATTCAGCGCCAACACGAAGGAGATGCCACTTGTCTCTTCTTTTCAGTAAACTGGTCACGGTTACTTCATGAAATACTGACGCTCAGGTAGGATATTTTCATTTGGCAAACGAAAAATTGAAAAGAACGCATGATTAAAGTGCAGTTTTGCTAAGAATTTGTTGTCTCGGTTAAAAGCCCGCTTCTCTCAGGTAGTAGCCATCGTCCCTTTTCGCTCCGAAGCTTCTTACTCCCTTCTTCTTAAGCTGGATTCTCAGTTTCTGCGCATAATTGTGGCTGATTTCTCCTCGTTTCTCCATGTAATCGATGATTTCTTCGGCTTGCTTTGCGGTGTCGCATCGGCAAATGAAGTCAATCACGTCGGGTGTGTAGTTGTCAAAGCATTTAACTGCGGCTTTCTCGCCCGCTTCAACGTCAGTCCTAACTGAATTAATGCGTACCTTGGATTTTCCGCCGTCCATCTCTTCGGCTAGGTGAGGGAACATTTTTTTGAAGGTTGCTTTGTCAACATTCATGCACTTCACCCTAAGGCCATTCATCATGAGCTTGCCGTGATTCGTTATTTGCGGTTGTGTACGTCAAGTTTTTCTATGCATAAAGAGATATTTAAACAGATTCAAGTTTCAGCTTTGGTTGCTTCGATTTTTCGACGTTTTTCAAAGCACGTCAAGGACGACGAACAAAGACGGATGTGAATAAAGAGTAACCCTCATTTATGAGAAACGATACCATAAACAACAACACAACCTGCAAAAATGAATCGTAACAAAACACGTTGGAGCAATGACGAAATTGCCTGCAGTTTCAAAGGTCGTTGAAGAAAAAATTAGAGAACTCGAAAACCAACTCGCACCTATACGAGAACAAAGAGACAAACTCCATAAAGAAGCCCAACAATGGATGGAAAAACGAGACGACACCCGCGAAAAAATAAGAAACATCCACGAAGAAATCGCGAATCTAAAACAACAACGTGACGATATTAACCAAAGGGTCAAAGACCTCAAAATCATACGCGACCAGCTGGTAATGGATAGAAAAGAAAAACTTGCCAAGGTTATCGAGCTTAAACAAAAACTCTCGTCTCTTAAACAGAATCCGGCGAAACCCGTCCGCGCCATTGAAAAAGAAATCGAGAGCCTCGAATGGAAGATACAAACTAGCTCTCTTTCGTTACCACAAGAAAAACGAGTAATAGAGCAGATTGCGGAACTTGAAAAGCAACTCTCATCCTACAGGCAAGCACAAACGATACGTAAGGAAATCAACACGTTACAACAGCAAATGAGAACGTTACGCGGCGAAGAGAAAAAATTTCACAACCAAATCTCGGAAATGGCCGAGCAGGGAAGAAAGATTCATCAAATCATGACGGAAAAGGGCGCAGACATCCCTAAATTGAAAGCCGAAGCAGAAGAATACCACAAAAAATACATAACCACTATAAGACAAGCACAAATTCTAAATAAACAATGCATACCCCTCATGGCACAAATTCGCGCGTTATCAGGCAAAGCCAAGTCTGAAGAAAGAAAAGAAAAAACACAACGCGAAACAATGCTCATGCAAGAACTAGAAAAACAAGCATTAGAAAAACTAAAACGCCATGAGAAGTTGACGTGGGAAGAGTTCAAGATTCTTGCTGAAAAAGGCTTGATGGAAAACGCCTCCGAAGAGTAACACATAAACTATAAGTGTCAATGCAAAGTTATATGAGAATGGCATGACGACTCCAACCGAGAAAAAAGAACACGTTCTGATTTTATGCGTTGACCGAGATGGTGATATAGGTTCCAAAGCAAAGATAAAAACTCCCATACTTTCCCGCGAAGAAAACCTAAATGCAGCAGTGTCTCTAGCGCTAAAAGACCCCGAAGAACCCGACGCAAACGCTATGTTCGAAGCCATAAGAATCTATGACCGCCTCAAAGAAGAAGGAAAACCTCACGAAAATTTTCAAATAGCCACAATCTCAGGCACAGAACTCGGAGGAGTCGGCGCGGACAGAAAACTCGTGGCAGAACTTGCTGAAGTGCTGAAAAATTTCAAGGCTGACGAGGTCATTCTCGTAACAGACGGTTACAGCGACGAAGCAGTACTGCCTCTTGTCGAATCGAGAGTTCCAGTAAGCTCAGTGCGAAGAATAGTAGTCAAACACAGCGAATCTCTAGAGGAAACAGCCGCAGTCTTTTCACGATACTTCAAGATGATAGTAGAAGACCCGCGATACTCACGACTCTTATTAGGCGTTCCCGGCGTACTACTAATCGCGCTTGTCATCCTTTCATACTATAACCTTTTAGGATTAACATGGCTAGTCTTTCTAATAATCCTCGGCGGCGTGCTTCTCATCAAAGGATTCGGCGTTGACAAAGCAGCAAAAAACGTTGTAAAATGGGTGAGAGAGTACGAACCGCCACCCGTGCCAGTTCAAATTGCAAGCTTCGCTACTGGCGCTGGGTTGCTTTCTATGGCTATTGGAGTTTACCTCGGAGGAAGCCAAGTAAACAATTACCTGGCGTCCATTTCGCCGCCTTCCGACATCGGTCAGTGGATAGGGCTACTTCCCAGATTGTTTGGCGAGTTCATTTCCCAAGCAACTGCCCTAATAGTAATCGGTCTCTGCGTGTTGCTTTCGGGAAGGGCGATTAGATGGTATTTCGAGCGAGACCCAAGATTACTCCGCACTATCGACATAATCGCTGTGGTTGCTTGGTCGTCGCAAATCTTTCTCCAAGCATCACAGATCCTAATTAACCCTGCAACCGAATATGCTGGACTCGTGATAAGCATGCTCATCGGAATTTTAATAGGCGTAGCCGCGTTGCTCGTGACTTTTCTTGTCCACAAGAGATATGGATACTTTTTCAAGAAGAAAGGGGTTGAGGTTGAAGAGTTTAAAGAAGAAGACTGAAATCGCCATTTTGGGTGGAACAGGGCTTGAAACTTTGGTAAAAAACGCGGAGCATGCTCAAGTTGGAACCCCCTATGGGATTCCGCCGCGAATACTTATAGGCACGCTACATGAAAGACAAGTCGCCTTCCTACCACGTCACGGTGCAAACCACACAATTCCACCCCACAAAGTGAATTATCGAGCCAACATATACGCGCTTTATCAATTAGGCGTTCAACGAATAATCGCTACAAACGCGGTAGGCGCCATCAACAAAGACCTAAAACCGGGAAAACTAGTCATCCCACACGATTTTATCGACTTTACAAAGCTTCGCCCAACCACGTTTTACGAAAGCGCGCCAGTTACGCATGTAGACATGTCGCAACCCTATTGTCCAGAAATTCGGGCTTCACTCATAAAAGCCGCAAAACAATCGGGCATTGACATCTGGGAAAACGGCGTGTTGGTTTGCACTGAAGGGCCCCGTCTTGAGACTCCGGCTGAAATCGAGATGTTCCGTCGTTTAGGTGTTGATGTTGTAGGCATGACCGGTGTACCCGAAGCGGTTCTTGCTCGAGAACTAGGAATCTGCTATGCTCCTGTTTGTTTTGTCACGAACATGGCGGCGGGTATGCAAAAAAGGTTAACCACGAGCGAAGTGAGAAAAGTAGCCAAAAAAATAAGCCCGGCGCTTGAGAAACTTTTAAGAGAGACAGTTAAAGATTTATCCATCAAACGTAACTGCCTCTGCCCGCACGCCTTAGAACACGCGAGGTTTTGAGAGGAAACCCATGCTACAAACCCTACTATCCATCACTGGCATTTACAAACTGTATGAAAAATGGCTATGGTACCAAATAAAAAACGGCGTACGCCCAGAGCATATCGGTATTATTCTCGACGGAAACCGTAGATGGGCTGAAGAGCATTCGCTTCCGATTTGGCTTGGTCACAGAGAAGGCGCAGATAAGATTGAGCGTTTGCTCGATTGGTGCTTCGCTTTAGACGTAAAATCAGTGACGCTTTATTCTTTTTCCACCGAAAACTTTCTCCGTTCCCCTCAAGAAGTGGAGGAAATTATGAAGATTGCCGAGGAAAAACTGACTAAAATTCTCACTGACGAGCGCATCCACAAAAATAAAGTCCACGTTACCGTAATCGGCCGCCACAACCTCCTTCCAAAATCGCTTCAAGAATTGAGCCGAAAGGTGGAAGAAGCAACAAAAGACTATGACAAACACTTCCTCAACATCGCCCTCGCCTACGGTGGCAGAGCCGAAATCGTTGACGCAGCGAGAAAAATCGCCCAAGAAGTAGAAAAAGGAAAACTGAAACCCGACGCAATTCAGGAAAACTTGTTCGAAAAATACCTATACACTTCACATCTACCCAAACAAGAACCCGACCTCATCATCAGAACCAGCGGCGAAGAACGCCTAAGCGGCTTCCTACTCTGGCAAAGCGCCTACAGCGAACTTTTGTTTCTGGACATTTATTGGCCCGATTTTCGCCGAATCGACCTACTTCGCGCTGTGAGAACCTTCCAAAAAAGAAAAAGACGTTTCGGTCGATAGCGAGGAGAGATGAACGATGAAAATTTTTGCGGTCTTGATGATTTTTCTCGTGTTATTACCGTTGTATAGTATTTTTTCTCAAAGAGACGCCTTAGTCGCCATTTTTCCTTTTCTTCCCACTAACCAATCTGAGGAACCGTTAATAGCCAATTTCACCTACTCCCCAAGCGATGTTGTAGTGAGTCGGCTAGTTAACTTCTACGATCACTCCAGCGGGGCAATCACCCTTTGGCTTTGGGATTTTGGTGACGGCGTAACCGACAATGCCACTGTGCGCGAAGAGGCAAATAAAACACACGTTTACGCTCTTTCTGGGGATTATTTGGTACGTCTAACCGTGTTAGACAGTCAAGGTAACTCAAGTGTTCATGAGACCTTAATCGATGTTCGAAAAATCAACACAACTCTTTCATTGAATATGCCTGATTCCGGTCAGCCAGGAAGCAGTTTTTCATTAACTGCAATTTTGAGAGATGAATATGGTGCTCCGATTAGTAGTTTTTCAGTTGCCTTTTACCTTGTGAACGAGCAAAACGATTCTCTCATAGGCTTCAGCTATACAGATTCAATAGGTCACGCATCCATAAACTACACGCCTCCAAGTTCAGGTGTTTACCAAATCAAGGCTGTATTCAACGGAACAGATGTTTATGCAGAATCAATCAGCGACCTGAAAACTCTTCAAGTGGGGTCGGACCTTGTGCCCTACGCTGTTTTGGCGTCTGTTTTAGTCTTGATAATGAGCGTATCTCTTGCTTATATCCGACTGAAAAGACGTGGAGCAGAAAAAGAAGAACCGCCATCCGAAGAGGAAGAAATAAGGGAATAAATGCAAAACTTTCTCGGGGTTTTATAAATTAACAAACAGTGCTTTAAGCACGCTTTCGAGCGCTTACGATAGAGATAACATCACCATTCTTAAGCACATAATCCTCGCCTACCCGCTTCTTCTCGTGCGCTTCGATGGCATAGATGAAGCTTTCACCTAGTTCCGTGTGAATTTTGTAAGCCAATCCGCGTGCAGTGGTGCCGTAGGGAACAATATATGCATCGGGCAACACGCGGCCTTGATGGTCGCTGAGGTGTTCAATGTCTTCTACGGGATAAACCACTATGCTGTTGAGAAGCTTAAAGTAAGCCGTGTTAATCGCGTCTTGCACGCCCGTGCTGCCAAACTTCAATAGGATTCTCTCCTTAATTGTTTCCAATGCCTTCAACTGTGCCGGCGTCATTTTTTCTGGGTTAATAATGTTAAAGTTGCAGTCGCCGGGACGGTAATCCGTTAGCTTCATTTCTGCCGATCTTCTCAGTGCTAATTCGCCCTCAGCACAACACGGAACAACAATGTAATCAAGAGTCTTAAGCCGTTCAAGATTCTCCTCGGCACACGGCAAATCAATCTTATTCGCCGCGATTAACATTGGCTTGGCGATGCTCCGCAATTTGTCGACAAACTTGAGAAAATCGGCATCACTCCAATTGTATGGTTTTTCTGCATTTAATTTAGTCGCTCTAATTGCCTCGTACAAATGTGCTCGTTTTACAGCCAACCCGCTCAGCCGTTCTTCGAGGTTTTGGAAGAAATCCGCCTTTTCCGATTCGACGCTTCTTACAAGTTTAGGCCAATCTCGCTTCAATATGTTAGCCATCCACATTGTCAACTCCACCTCCAAAAAACGAGCGTCTTCGGTGGGATCTCTTTCTCCGGGCTTGCAAATTCTTCCCTCCGCATCTGTCCCTCCAGATGCGTCAACGATGTGGATGAGGGCGTCTGCTTTCCGTATTTCGTCCAAGAATTGGTTGCCCAATCCTTTTCCTTGCCATGCGCCTGGAACGAGCCCTGCGCAGTCGATGAGTTCGACTGGGATGAGTCTTATGCCGTCTATGCAGATGGAGTTTTTCGGGGTGTCTTTGACGTTGAATTCTTTGCAGGCGCAGGGGACGCGTACGTAGCCTATGCCGCGGTTTGGTTTGATTGTGGTGAAGGGGTAGTTGGCTATTTCTGCTGGGGCTAGTGTTGCGGCGCAGAAGAATGTGGATTTGCCTGTGTTGGGTTTGCCGACTATGCCAACCATCATGTGTTGCGTTTTCTCCATGTGTATTTTAGGCGTAATCTTGTAAATGAAACTTCCTAAAAATTGTCGGTGGGCATGGTTTTTTAGCGTTTTAGGAACATGTTTAAGTTGGCTTGGTTTTTACTGGTTGGTTTTTCTGTGCGTATTTGTTCGCCAAAAACGACTCGCATGCCGTCAACCGCTGCGATGACAGGGGTTCCAGTTTCTTGGGTTATTTTTTTAGCCTCTTTTTTGGGGTCTTCTAGTATCATTCGCATACCGAAGTGTGTTATTATTGCTGTTTCGGGTTTGGTTTCTTTTATTATTTTTATGGCGTCTTCAGTTGTCATGTGTCCTGTCCATGGTTTGCCTCTTGGGCGCATGACGCAGAGGATTAGCAATCTGACGTTTTTGTATTGTTCGCCTATATTTGCGTAGTATTCTGTGTCGCTTGTGTAGGCGAATTCTCCGAACTCAGCGGTGTGAAAGCGAAATCCGACGGCATCTGGGTCGGTGTGTTGTGCCTTGGTTGCTGTGATTGTTATCGAGCCTGTTTGGAAGGTTGTGCCGGGTGTGGCAACAATTGTTTGTTGGGGCATTTTTTGGTGGTATTTTGAAACGGATGCTTCGCATGTTGGGTTGCCGTTTAGGACGCTGTTTGCTGCTGCGAGGGTGCCTCTTTTTTGTGTTGTGCCTCGTGTCATGG
>JAWBOF010000049.1:0-8421 GCA_038826685.1 Bathyarchaeia archaeon | reverse complement strand
TGCGCTTTCGAAGCCTTTGGAAGTGTCGCTTGCCGTAAAAGTGCTTATGCTTTTGGAAGCACATCAGTATTCGAATGAAAAGTTTCCAGTGGGCGGGCATGGAGCAGGAGCATACTTTGTAGATTCTGATGAACGAGAAGTTTTTGTAAAAGTTGGGAAAACAAACGGTTCACCGGCTAGAGCGCTCTCTGAAAGAATTTTGGAAAGAAAGCCTCGGACAAAACTATTTATAAGTCACGTAAGATGGGCGAGCCCCATTTTCCAAAATACAATCGCTTTGAAAGAATGCACACAACCCTATATAGCAGAGTGCAATGGAGACTTGAAAATTATCTCCGTTCACAACGGGTTTATGGAAAATTACAAAGAAATTCTTACCACACTTCAGTTGAAACATAAGTTTGAATCCGTGAAAACTGGAACGCTAATCGATTCTGAAGTTCTACCGCATTTCTTTGAGGAGATGATGAAAAACAAAATGGATACCGCCATGGCGGCAAACTCTGTTTCAAATATTTTGAAGAATCAAAAAGGCAACACGGTAAGTATGCTTCTGTCGAGAAAGAATAAAGTTGAAAATCGTTTGATTTTCATTCATCACGGCAAAACTAGGGGAATAACAATTTGGACTAATCCTGACTGTGAAGTGATATTTTCTTCGAGAAAGACTCCAGTCAGACAAGTATTAAACGAATTCTTAAAAACCCACAGGTTTAAAGAAAAAATTTCAGTTGCTTGGAAAGAACAGAAACATGTAAATCCTACCATTTTCTCTTTGCCGGTTAATAGTTTTGATGAGTAAAAGAATTATCAAGAGCATACCCATGACTAGATAGGTGACAACGGTTAATGAGCAAAAGTTCATCTAACGTGTTTGAATTGCTTGCTAAGCCTTTGCAAATGGCGTTAAGTGAGTTTGGATTTTCTGAACCTACGGCTCCTCAGGTTAAGGCGATTCCGCTGATTTTGGCTGGAGAGAATGTTCTTTTGGTTGCGCCCACTGGCAGTGGAAAGACAGAGGCCGTGTTTTTGCCAGTTTTTTCGAGTTTTCTTCAACAAAAAGAAAAGAAAGGTATAGTGATTGTTTACGTGACGCCGCTTCGTGCACTCAACCGTGACCTACTTAGACGGCTTTCTTCCTGGGCGGAACGCTTGGGGGTGTCCATAGAAGTTCGACATGGCGACACGGAGATAAAGATACGAAGACGGCAAGCGCTACGCCCTCCTAACATGCTGGTGACCACGCCGGAAACGTTGCAAGCTATTTTGCCAGGTAGCCGCATGCGAGAACACTTGCGTCATGTGCGTTACGTGATCATTGATGAAGTTCACCAGTTGGCCGAAGACAAACGGGGAGCTCAGTTAACGATTGCGTTGGAAAGGCTTTTTGAAATCACTGGGAAAGAGTTTCAAAGAATCGGCTTATCTGCCACAGTTGGAAAACCCGACGAAATGGCACGGTTCATTGCAGGCACCAAGCGGCCAGTAAGGGTCGTTGTAGTTCCGCTGCCAAAAAGTTTTCATTACAATGTCGTGTGTCCTGTTCCTAAAGACGCAGATTACGACTTAGCGGGAAAATGGAGGACAACTCCCGAGGCAGCAGCGAGAGTTAGATACATATTGGAGTTAGCGAAAAATCACAAATCGACGCTTATTTTTGTTAACAGCCGAACAAACGCGGAGATGTTGGGAAACAAATTAAACCAATTAACAACCAACATTGCAGTGCATCACGGCTCGCTTTCGAAAGAGGAAAGAGCATTTATTGAAGACGAGTTTAAGGTTGGACGTTTAAAGGGCATAGTTTGCACTAGCACCTTGGAACTTGGCATTGACATTGGAACAGTAGATTTAGTGGTGCAATATCTTTCGCCAAGGCAGGTATGCAATCTTATCCAGCGAGTTGGAAGAAGCGGGCATAGGCTAGGTTTAGTGTCGAAGGGCATCATAATCACGTCGTTTTCTGACGACATTCTGGAGTCAGTTGCTGCAGTAAAAAGAGCGTACAATAGCCTATTGGAACCGATTCAAATTCACAAAGGCGCACTCGATGTTTTAGCACATCAAATCGCGGGCATTCTCATGGACAAACGTACGGCCACTGTAGACCAGATTCTACAAATAGTCCAGCGCGCCTACCCTTACCAAAACCTTTCGAAAGCCAAACTTTTAGACGTTGCAAATTACCTAAGTATACTTGGAGAATTGGAGATAGAAGGAGACACTTTGCGGAAAACACGAAAAACTCGAAAGTATTACTACGAAAACCTGTCAATGATTCCAGACGAAAAACGATACCCAATAATCGACGTGCTTTCCGACCGCTCCATCGGCACTTTAGGCGACGAGTTCATGGCTTTAAGGGCGAGAATAGGCTTGAATTTCATCTGTAAGGGCAAAGTCTGGCGCATCGTGCAAATAGAGGACGAAACAGGCACTGTTTATGTGGTACCGTCCGAAGACCCATACGCTGCGATTCCTGGCTGGGACGGCGAAATGCTACCTGTTCCGCTTGATCTCGCACAAGAAACGGGTAGACTACGCAAAGAAATTGCGGAAGTTTTGCAAAAAGAAACAAGTGTTGAGAAAGCAACTGCAGTTTTGGCGAAAAAACTTTCAGTAGACAAAAATGCGATGCGCAAGGCGATCGAAGAGATACATGAGCACTTGAAACAGAATTTGCCATTGCCTACACATGAGAGTATTCTTATTGAAGGCTTTGACAAATACGTGGTCATCCACGCTTGCTTTGGCGAAATCGTGAACCGCACTTTGGGCAGCATTTTCGACGCTGTTTTATCGGACCAAGAACTGATTGTTGGCTGGTGGAACGACGGCTACCGAATTCTTATCGAAATGCCAAGCAAAGTGTCGCTTGAAAACCTTGAAAAAATGTCTAATGTTCTTTTTCACCTATCCGACGAAGAAGTTAACAGGGCGTTTAATGAGTATTTGAAAGCCCGCTTTCCATTTGGTTATAAGATGAAGTTTGTTGCTGAAAGGTTCGGCGCACTTCCACGCGGGAAAACAATGGGACCAGAAAGACAAGAAGAATTAGCGAGAAGGTTTAAGAAAACTCCAGTTTACGAAGAAACATTGCGAGAGGCATTGCTGGAAAAAGTTGACCTTTCGACAGTAAAACGCGTCATGCACGAAGTAAAAGAAGGAAAGATTAAAATCGCGACGCTACTTCGTTTGGAAAAACCATCACCCCTCGCTTATGGCATTTTGGAAAAGTTTTTGCAGACTCCTGAGCTTATGGCACCAGAAAAGGTTCTTCTCAGCAACATTGAGCGTATGAAAAAAGTCATTAACGCAAGAACCGTCACACTTCTCTGCCTCTCATGTGGTGACTGGACAAAAGAAAAACGGATTCGAGAGTTGCCAGAAAAACCAGTTTGCGAAAAATGTGGCAGCGGGCTTCTGGCGCAGGTTCGATTGGATCAAAACCCAAAGGCTTTAATGGATATTCTTAAACGACGTCAAAAAGGAGCAGAACTTGCGCCGGAAGAGCTTGAACACTTGACTTACGCACGTCGCACCGCCGATCTTACGTTAAGTTATGGAAAGAAAGCGTTAATCGCCCTTCAAGTTAAGGGGGTTGGGCCTGAAACAGCCTTTCGCATTCTTGGGAAAATGCATCCGAACGAAGACGATTTCTACATGGACTTGCTCAAGGCGAAGATTCAGTACTTGCGGACAAAACCCTACTGGGAAGACCAGAAAAAACCCGTGCAAAGCTAAGGCTTATTAGAAAAGCGGTAATCTTTCTTTTTCTCTAAAAGAGGGAACACATTGCAACGACAATCTAACAGAAGCATTCGACTTGCACTACTCGGGGCAGCACATTCGCTTAACCATTCCCTTTTTGTCATCGCACCGCCTTTGTTAGGTTTGATAATGAGCGACTTGGGCATCACAAAATCAGTCATCGGCGCAGTTGCTACAGTCGCATCTCTAATTTATGGAGTTGGGGCACTGGTAGGCGGACCCTTAGGAGACAAAATCGGCGAAGCAAGAACAATCATCCTAAGCCTCTTCTTCGCAGGCTTATCCACGTTCATCATGATTGCCGCTGGTTTTACGAGAAGCGTTTACGTTTACACTTTGGCGTTGGTCTTAATGGCCGCTTGGGCGAGCCTCTATCACCCGACGGCGAATTCGTTAATTTCAAAAGTATTTAAGGGTAGAACCGCCGAATCCATGGGGCTGCACGGCGTAGGCGGCACACTGGGCGTTGTGCTAACTCCTACTGCTGCTTGGTTCATCGGCGCCGCTTTCGGATGGGCTTGGGCGTTCGTTGCCTTTGGCGCACTGTGCATATGGCTTGCACTGTTATTCGTCAAGAGTTTTGGCAAAACCGAGAACAGAAACGATAACGCTGGAACCATACTCGACGCGTTGAAGATTCGCGAGTTATGGATACTATTGATATTCAATGTAGCTATTGGGCTTTTTATGAAGGGCGTGGAGTTGTTCTTTCCAACGTACTTGAAAGAGAACAGGCTTGTTGATCCGATGTGGGCTTCTGTCGCCTACACGATGGTTTTGGCTGCTGGAGTACCAGGACAATGGATTGGAGGAAAAGTCGCTGATAAGGTTGGCTCCAAAAAAGTCTTGATAGCCACATCTACAGGCGTTGTTTTGAGCTTGCTTTCGCTCTTGTTTATGCCCAGTTATATCGTGGGCATCTTACTTTTCATCGCATTGTACGGTTTGTCATTCTACGCGCATCAGCCCGCATTAAACTCGCTAACAGGGTTCTTATCTCCGCAGAATCAGCGTGGCGCAGTTTTTGGAATTTTCTTTTTCACTTCGTTTGGCATAGGTTCCCTTTCGCAATTAGCCGCCGGCGCTATAGCGGACACGTATGGTTTGGACATGGCCTTCTATGTGTTAACAATGTTCGCTTTAGCAGCGTTAGTTCTCGCGTTTAGACTTCCTGAAAAGAGAGAGGACAGAGAAGGAACAATTGAATGACGTTTTCCATCGTTGCCCGATGCCAAAAAACATTAGCCTTAGGCGTGGCAGTCGTCACCGCTACACCGGCTGTCGGAAGCGTTGTTCCTCACGCAGAAGCAGATGTAGGTGCAATCGCAACGCAAGCCAACACTAACGTTCTGTATGGCGTGAACGGTTTGAAACTGCTGAAGAAAGGATTCACGCCGCAATCAGCGCTTGATGTTATGCTAAAAAAGGATACAGACCGTGAAACGAGACAAGTCACCATATTAGATAAAAATGGATACGTCGCGGCGTTTACTGGGAAACAGACAATTCCATGGAAAGGTCATATAATTGGAAAAAATTACGTGATCGCTGGAAACATGCTTGTCGGAAAACAAGTCATTGAAGCCATGGTGCAGACTTTTGAAAACTCCGTAGGCGAATTGGCAGACAGATTACTCGCAACATTAGAAGCTGGACAAGCAGCAGGCGGCGACAAAAGAGGAAAGACTTCTGCGGCGCTTTTGGTGGTTGGAAAAGGTTTGATTGGCCCGCGACCGTTTATTTCTTTACGGGTTGATGTGCATGAAGAGCCCGTGGAAGAACTGAAGAGAGTTTACGTTGAATATAAAAAGTACAAATGACAGACGAAGCACAACAGACCTGAGATGTTTATTCTGGGATTTCTTCAACATGTCGGAAAGAAAACTGTTTAGGCATTATTCCTTTCAAAGTAACAATGAAGCTTTCAACATCAAGAATATTTTTCTCCCATTGTTGCCTAAACTCCGAAATAAAACGGGTATAATTAGTAAAATCGCGATGCAGAGAAACTACTATACAGTTTTTGCCTCGAATGCCTTCGCCGGTGCCTGCAAAAATGATATTCTTATTGTGGGCAATCCATTTGTGGGCTTTTTGTGAAAGCTCCTTTGGGGAAAGACTAGGCTCTGTACAGCTTCGGGCAACATTAATGAAAGTGAAGGCAACAATCTCAAAGCCCAATTTCACTAAATTAGGAACAATCGTGTACTCAAAAATATAATCGTTCATTTCCAAGTTTTTTCGCATCCGCGTAACGGTTGGTTGCGATACGCCTAAAATTTTTGCAAGATCACGGTCGCTTCTTCGCGAATTCTTCATTAACTCGTACAAAAGTGCAATCATTTTTTCTTTTGCCATATTTTTGAATTATTAATTCATTTACTTATAAGCCTTGTTCATTATGCACATAAATAGTCGCATTATTTGACGTTAAACCTTATAATAGACGCAGATTTCGTATATTTGATGAACAAAACTTCAGAGGAGATTTTGGAAAAAGACTTGCTCTTGAACAAAAAAGCGTCCGGTACAACGCCTCTGATGAATAACTCGAAGCGCAGAGACCGCCACGACATAGTTGTAGACATACTTAAAACAGCCATAGGCGGCATAAAAAAAACCAACTTAATGCACCGCGCAAAATTAAGCCACACTCAGCTGAAAATTTATTTGCATGTGCTTAATGATAATGGGCTCTTGGAAAATTCTAATGGGCTTTTGAGGACCACTTCGAAGGGTTTGCAGTTTGTTAAAATTTTTGAAGCGCTGAATTTTTTCGATTTTCCCATGAGAGAGAATGACTGCTAAGTTTAACTATAGCCCAAGAGAACAGAAATTTTAAAGGTTCGAGATGGATAGTATGCTATCTAACTTGGAGAGAACCGTTATGAAAAGCTCTGTAGCGCCTATAGTTCTTGCTTTCGTCTTATTTGGCGTTCTAGTCGCTTCAGCGTATTCCTCGGTTTCTATTGAGACCAATATAACTCGAGATTTTCACGTAGTTTTCGAATTCACCAACATAAACAGCACAATCTATGAAAACCTAAAGAACAACGCGTTAATAATGAATGAGACCACTGTGCCAGCGGCTATTTGGAGGAACCTTGCAGAGAAAGGCTTAGTCAGGGTAGAGTATTATGATTCTTCCATTAGTTTTAACGACACAACGCGTTCAGTACGTTCAGCCTTTAACCTTAGAGGCCCTGACATAATAACCTCAACAATTAACCGTGGCGCTTTGATTGAAACTTTTACCGCAAACACGACATGGAGAAAATTCTTCTTAAACGTCTCATCGAATTTTTCACTAAACTTCACTCAAACTTTTGCAACTCCCTTGCTTGAATGGAACAGAACGGCGTCGCCTAAGGGGGAAACCATCTATAACTTTGCAAACGTGACTGCTGGAGCCTCTTGTTCTTTCGTTTTGCCAAAAGAAGCAAAGGGCGTGTTTATTGTTGGCGATGCAATAATTTTTGATCTACCTTATGAGCCGCCTTGGGAAGACAAATTCATAAACAGCCCTCTCCTTATCCTCATAGCCTTAGCAGTTGTTGGAGCCGTCATTTTCGTTTACAGAAAAGTAAGATAGCCTGTTAGCTTTCTGAGCCTAAAAGAAGCTTCACCAAAGCGGATTCGTCTATTTCGGCTCGTGTTCTCCAGTCGAGGTAAAGTTGGCGGTTTTCGTCTTCAGCGATGTAACCCGACCGAATATAACGATCCAAATTTATGTCCACTCTCCAACCGGGCAGTTTGTCACGAAGCAACTGTTCAACATCGTCCCTAGGTGCTTTGCCTTTTTTTGAAATTATAGAAGAGATCGTAATAGCTAAACCTGCGATGTCGTCAATACGCCAACCCATCATCTTAGTTTCTTTCGGAGTAAGCCCACCGCGCAAGGTTATGTAAAAACGTGCTTTGTCCAACTCTTCCAAAGAGGGCTTCGCTTCCTTGGATGGTTCGCTTTCAAAAACGGTCTTCACTTGCAGGTCAAGTTTCTCCAAGAAACTGTCCAAAATAGCTAACACCTTCGGGTAATCAGCGCCTAGTCTTTTGCGAAGTTCCCAGCCTTTAACTCCGGGTTTTCGGTGACGCCTAAAGAAGAGAAGATGTGCGGCACGCTTGACTTTGCTGGCGTAAATGTCTTTTTTCTTCAACCCGTCCTCTCCTCTTTCCATTTCATCCAATCATCGTAACTGACGGAAACTGGAACAGAGATAACTTCTTTTTTGCCTGTTAACGGGATTGGCTTCTTATGCGGTTTTATGTAAACTATCTCTTCTAATCTGTCGATTTCAAGCGTTGCGTAGCCGTACGTAACCAGAAAACTTGCCAAGTAAGCACGTCGCACGGTTTCTTTGAAATCGTCTGAGCCAATAAAGTCCCAATATTCAATTTTCTCTTTTTCTCCAGTTTTCTGAAGAAGTTCGTGCCAAAATGCCTCTAATTCTTCCGAAAACTGTTTTTCAGCTATGACTTTTTGTTCAATCATTTCTCCTCTCGTAGTGATACCCATGGCGGTTTCGGTGTATTCAACTCTTTTCCACCTTTCGTCCAACGGAATCAAGTCTTTCCAATATTGAATGGCTTGCATCAGGCTATGGGGTGAAATTTGTTCTAATTCAACCGTTGGGTGGTAAGACTTTAGAA